>JABMQG010000170.1 GCA_013203365.1 Planctomycetota bacterium
ATCGAGGCGCTGGGCTATATCCAGCGGTTCCGCAATCGGATCGTGGTCGTCAAGTGCGGCGGCTCAGTGTTGGACAACCAACGAACCGTGGCCGACCTGCTGGCCGACCTTGTATTCATGCGCAGTGTCGGCATTCGGCCGGTAGTGGTCCACGGCGGGGGTAAAGCCATCAATGCGGCCATGGAAAAGGCCCAACTGGAGGTGCAGTTCGTTCAGGGTAGACGCTATACTGACCAGCGGACACTCGCCATAGTGGAACATGTGCTGGTGCATGATATGAACGATCGGCTGTGCGAAGGGATCGAATCGCTCGGTGCCAGTGCGATGGGGCTGCATACCCTTTCCAGCGGCGTGCTGCTGGCAGAGAAACTGTATCTGCAAGGAGATGATGGACGAAAGATCGACATCGGCCAGGTGGGCCGGGTGACCTGCGTAAACAGCCGACTGATCGAGCTTCTCTGCCAGGCCGAGACCATCCCGGTCATCGCGCCGATCGCCCGCGATGCCGCGGGAGGCAAGCTGAACTGCAACGCCGACACCGCCGTCGGAGAGGTCGCTGCCGCCCTTAAGGCGGAAAAGTTGGTTGTAATTTCCGACACGCACGGCATACGGCGAGACTCGAACGACCCGGATTCACTGATGAACTCGGCCAGCGAGGCGGAGATCCACCAGCTCATCGACGCCGGCGTCATCACTGGCGGGATGCTGCCGAAGGTTGAGGCCTGCCTGCGGGCACTGGACGCGGGCGTTCGACGGACGCACATAATCGACGGGCAATATCCCCATGCCCTGCTACTGGAAATTTTCACAGAAAAAGGCGTCGGTACGTTGATTCACAAGTGAGCTTTGCGGAAAAGGTTACGACAATGGCCAAAACGGATTTTATCAACCTAGCCGACTTCACACCCGAGCAGCTTGGCGATCTCCTGCGGCGGGCCATCGCAGATAAGGCCGACTTCCTCGCCGGGAAAACTGTTAACTCCCTGGATAATAAGACGTTGGCTATGATATTCGAAAAACCGTCACTGCGGACGCGCGTCAGTTTTGCCGCAGCGATGGCACACCTTGGCGGCCAGGCCATCTGCCTGACGCAGTCGGATATCGGGCTGGGAACCCGTGAATCCGGACAGGACATCGCCAGGGTCCTGGGCCGAATGTGCGATGCGATAATGGCCAGAACCTTCAGCCACCAGTTGGTCGAAACCATCGCCGCCTATAGCCCCGTGCCCGTCATCAACGCACTGACCGACCACAGTCATCCCTGCCAGGCGATGGCCGACGTCATGACCGCGATGGAGCATTTCGGCAACGTCGCCGGACGGACTATCGCCTTTATAGGCGACGGCAACAACGTCGCCCGCTCACTGGCGATGCTGTCGGCCAAACTGAACATAAACTTCGTGCTGGCATGCCCACAAGGCTACGAGCTGGAGCCGACTTTCATCGATAGCCTGCACGCCACGGGGAAAGACATCCATTACGAAGTCACCCACGACCCGGCCCAGGCCGTTGCCGGGGCCGACGTCGTCTACACCGATACCTGGACTTCGATGGGCCAGGAAGATAAAAAAATCCACAAACAGACCGTATTCGCCCCGTTCCAGATCAACGACGCCCTCTTGGTCCATGCGCCGGCGCACGCGATTGTTATGCACTGCCTGCCGGCGTATCGCGGATATGAAATCACGCACGAGGTCATGGAGCGGTTCGCCAACGTCATATTCACCGAAGCGGAGAACCGGCTGCACTTCCAGAGATCCTTGCTAAACGTCCTCATCGCAGAGGGCGGCTTTTAACAGCCCTACACCAGCAAATTCTGCGTCGAAACAGTTTTTCACAACATTAATATCTTGCCACCAGCCGATGAATGCAGTAATAGGGCATCTGTATAATCCCTAAGGTTATTGGTAAGGCTTGTCATGCCTAGATCACGGATGGTCAAGACGCTTATGGCATTGCTAGGGGCAATGACGGTCGGCGCGTTTTTGCTCCTGGCCTTGGAGACAACGCCGGCCCGTCCCAATCATCTGATGGCCTTGGCGGCCCGCTTCCGAACCACCGAAGCCGACGAGGCAGGCATCCGCGAGATATTCCGCACAAATCTCCCTATTCAGCAATGGAAATGGCGAAATATAGTCATCCACGACAGCATCTGCTGCCCCGCCGCCGATCCCGTCGCCGGGAGCCATTTCGTTATCCTCGGTGCAGGCTCGACTGGCCACGACGGCACGCTCCAAGCCACGACGTTGTGGCAGCAACAGGCCGACGGCTCGCATCTGGCCATGACCGGGTGCGACTATGACGCCTCCAGCATCGGCATCTGCCTGGTCGGCGACTTCTCCGCCACCCCGCCGACACGCGAGCAGATGGCTAACCTGCTGGGACTGGTGC
>JABMQG010000171.1 GCA_013203365.1 Planctomycetota bacterium
GCCTTGTCTGGCACCTCGAAGTTAAGCTCGCCGCTGGAACGATATCGGTGAAGCGGAGCGATTCGCTCGCTCAGAGGCACGCTGCCGGTTGAAACCACGCTGGCAATGACGGCGAATGCAATCGCGCCGGAGTCGGCGTTGAAGTTATCGCGGAAGTAGAAGTGCCCGCTCAACTCACCACCGAAGATCCCGTGCTTGTCGGCCAGTGCCTTCTTCATGAATGCGTGCCCGACCCGCTCGCGTCTCGGGATGCCGCCGGCCGCCTTGATCTCCTCGGCGACGACCCGGCTGCTTCGAAGGTCGTACACCACCGTCGACCCGGGGTTGTTGACAAGGAAGTGCCTCGCCAGCAGCGCCGTGATCAGGTCGCACCCCACGGTTTGGCCCTTCTCGTCAACGATCATGCATCGGTCGGCGTCACCGTCGAAGCACACGCCGAAGTCGGCCTTGTGCTTGAGAACGGCCTCCTTTGTCATCTCCAGGTTCGCCTCCACCAGTGGGTTGGGCGGGTGAACGAAACTGCCGGTGATCTCGAAGTTGATCGGGACTATCTGCAATTCAGTGCCCTCGAACACCGAAGGTACCATCTTGCCGGCCATGCCGTTGGATGCGTCAACGACCACCTTGAGCTTCCGTGGCAGCTTCAGAAACTTCTGCACGTGTTGGCGGTACTCGCCCCAGAGGTCTACCTTCTGCACCACGGGTACCGTGTCGATCGGCGGGGTCTTGCGCAGCGTGGAGACGATGTGCTTGATCTCCTTCAGCCCGGTATTTTCGCCCACAGGCCGGGCTTTCTGCCCGGAAATCTTGAATCCGTTGTAATGTGGCGGGTTGTGACTGGCGGTCACCTCTACGCCGCCGCAACTACCCAAATGGTTTATGGCGAAGTAGACCATGGGAGTATCGACCATGCCGATGTCAACGCAACCGGCACCGGATGCGGTGATGCCCTCGATGAGATTCTTGGCGAGGCCTTCACTGTGCGTTCGCATATCACGGCCTACGACCAGACGGTTGGCCGAAGTCTGCCCGCGGTCATAACCGCAAAGCAGGCTGCGAAGAAACTGCCCCGTCGCGTGCCCCACCTTCCATGCGAGGTCTTCGTCGATCTGTGTAGGGTACACCCCACGAATATCGTAGGCCTTGAATACCAAGTCGATCTCAGCCATGAGGTTCCTTTCTGGAACATATTCGTCTACGTTCGTCGCTGGACGGTTCAGTCGCTCGACGGTCTGGTGGCCTGCACATTGGCTTGACCGGCCCGCAGCACGGCCGGGGATGTGGCAGGCGAAGAAGCCGGCGCTGCCTGCGAATCGCCCGGCAGTCTTACGCGGTCGGCAACCAGTTCGACAGGATCGTCCCCGGCGTCGAGAATCTTGACCCCCATTGCCTCCAAGGAGGTGCCGGTTGCACGGTGCAGCTGGGCCTGCGCGATGTTGTAGTCCACTGTGGCCTGAAGCAACGCACGCTCGGCGTTGGCGACGTTTTCCTGGGCAGCCAGAATCAGCCCGAGAAACTCCGGGTTCAACTCCTGACGGTAGTCCCTTCGCACCTCCAGGGCCTTCAGATTCTCCTGAGTGGCAATCAACGCCCTCTCCTGCGCCTGTCTTTCAAGGAAAGTCGTTTCAATCTGCCGAACGGATGCGTTAACCGCAGCGGCCGCCTGGTCAGCCACCTTCTGAAGGGCGGCGACGTTCTTGCCTCGCTGGTATTTCGCCCGCTCAAGCTGAGCCCGGGCCGCACGAGAGCCTATGGGCCATTCAAACGCCAACGAAAGATTGTAACTGATGTAATCCCCGCCCCACGCTTGGCTCCAACTGCTGTCAAAGTCCCCGCCCAATCCATTCAAGCCAGCCGAGGCACTCAACTCCAGGCGAGGCAGGATCTGGTTGCGGGCAAAGGTGACGCCTATGTCGTTGATCTGAATGGCCTTGCGGGCCTGAGACAATTCTGGACTGTATTTCAGGGCCGAGGAGATCTGGTCTATGCGATCGACGAGAAGCTCAGCCGTCGATGGCTCCGTGACCGGGACCAGTACATAATCGTCAAGAAGCGTAAGCGACGCATCCGCCATTTTTCTGACCAACGCATCCTGTATATCGAGGATATTCTTGCGGGCCCGAATCAGCACGGCTTGACGCGATTCCACCGCCGCCCTTGTCTGCGTTATCTGCACCTTGGAGGCGTCCAGTTCGCTCCTCGCCTTGACCTGCTCGTACGTCTGGCGAGTTAAATCCAGGAGTCTCTCTTGAATCTCCAGTTCCTGCCTGGCACGCACCAACTGCCAATAGGTCGCCTGAACCTCTAATATCTCATCCAGCACGGCGCCCCGAAAGGCCTCCAGGCTACTGGCGTAATTGATCCGCGCGACACGCAGTTCCGCCAGGGCCACGTCAGGCCCGGCGTCACGCAGCAACGGCTGGGTGAGCTCGATGGCGAAGTTCTGCCTGTAGCTGGGGTTCAGGTTCAGCAGCGTGAAATCCGAGTTGTCGTCTTGCCTGGCAACCGTATGCTTTACCTCGACCTGACCGCCGGTGGTCAGCCGTTGGCGTACCCCGGCCTCGACCGTCCGCGTCTTGCTGACAGTAGCCGACCCACTCGAACGACTCGCCGAGTCGGTGTAGTCCAACTCCACCCCGGCAAAAACAGTCGCGTCAAACGCCGCTTCTGCCGTTGCCACCTGGGTTCTGGACATGGCCGGGTCGTAGGCGACAACCTGAATGGCTGGATTGTTGCGCAAAGTGCGGTGAATTACATCTGTGAGTGCCAAGGGGATTTGCGTCTGCCCCGTATTGGGGTCCTTTACCGTCCTGAGCGGCGAGCCGGTTGTGCCGCGTGCAGGCCTGACCAGGCTGCCGGAGAGGCGCACTCTCGGCCCCGTTGCTACAAGACGCTGCTGGTATCGACGGATTAGCGTTGGGTCAATTCGAGTCGAGCTGACACAACCCGCCAGGGCAACCCCGATCAGCGGGGTCAGCACCCGCATAAGCGTTCTCTTGATGGACATGGGGGTGATTATAGGCTCACACCCGGCAGTGTCAATCGTCATCCTCACGGACTACGCCGCGGAGCTTATCCTCTTAGGATGGACTTAGAGCCCATCCGAAGAATCCTCTGGCTTCGGCCGAAAAGCGTGCGGCGGTTTTAACGGCGAGGTGGTGTGGCGAGTATGTCCTTGCGTAGCTGCCAGAGTTCGCGGAACGCGCGGGCGATGACCTTTATGTTGCCACCGGTGCTGGTACCGGCCAGGCGTGGTAGATGGCTGACTCCGACCTCGCCAATGGTATAGCCTGCCCTGGTGGCCCGGGCGAGTATCTCCGCGTCGATGAGCGCGCCGGAGGACTTCATTTCGATCCGGTCGAAAATCTCACGCCTATAGAGCTTGAAGGCCGAGTCGATGTCGCTGCATTGAAACCGGAGCAGTTTCTTGACGAGCATTCCCCAGGCCCGCGCGTTGAACCTGCGGATGAGATTATCCTGCCGATCCATGCGGTAGCCGCTTACTATGTCGTAGGTTTGCGCCAGCCTCAGCAGCCGATCCAGTTGTGTCACGTCGAATTGGCCGTCGCCGTCGGTGTAGAATACGAATTCCTTTTTAGCGGCGAGAAAGCCGCTTTGTAGCGCGGCACCGTACCCGCGGTTGGGCTTGTGGTGAATGGCGCGGATTCGCTGGTCACCGCCGGCCAGTTCGTCGGCGATTCGGCCGGTGTCATCTGTGCTACCGTCGTCGACGAGTATCAGTTCCCAGTCGGCCACCAGACGATCCAGCACAGTGACGCACTGGCCGACTACTCGGCGGATGTTCTCCTGCTCGTTGTAGCAGGGCAGGAACACACTAAGGCCGTGCGGCCAGCGTTCGCATTGCTGATCGTCGTTCATGGGGGAGGATTATACACGGCGTGGGCGGGAATACCCAAGTGTGTATTAGAGCGGTTGATGATAGGGCCGTTTGCGTCCACTGTGGCAAGTAGAACAGGCGATCCCTTGCGGTCGGAGCTCGGGTGCAGGCTCTACTCAGGGCTGTGTGTTCGGCTGCTGCGGCTGGGGTGTTGGTTGGCCGGCCGCGTCTGGTTGGGCGGGTTGCGTGGCCGGTTTTTCGCCTGGGGCTTTGTACTTAAGATCGTACGCCGGGTGGGGGTTCAGAAGGTTGCGGATCCACTCGTCGACAATCAGGTATTGGGGGGAGTTGGTGTCCTTGAACAGGGGCGACTTGCCAACAACAGGGGGATGGCTAGGGTTGGCAAGGTCATCCGGCAGGCCGTACTGCAGCAGCAGGGACTGGGATGGCCGGTTGCGGTCGATCAATCGACCCTTGGCTGTCTCTTTCTGATCCAGGATGTAGAAATTGGTGTAATAGACAGGGTCTTTCCTTGATGTGACATTATAGAGTTTCAGTCCTCCGGCCCCTGTGCCGCTGCCGTGGCACTTGACGGAGGCGCAGTTCTTGTTGAGTATGGGCAAGATACGGGACTTGAACGTGGACATGAAGCTGGGGTTATTCCTGATGAGGATATCCTTGTGCAGGTCCTTGTCGTCGGGCCTGTCCAATAGGATGTCGATCGCCTGGGCCACGCGGGATTTATGAAGGAATTCGCTGGACGAAAAGCGGTCTTGCTCCGTGTTCATGATTTCAATGTATCGCTTCAGGGCATTATTGCGGAACTTGATGCCGACCTTGTCCCAGCTACGAAGCTCTGCGAGGCGGATTCGCATGATATCCTCATCGCTCATCAGCTCAGCAGCGGAGACCTTCCCCGCTAGGGGCGTTATTGGGGATTTGCGCGTCGATTCGTCCCAATGTTCCTCCAGCAGTGCCTGTTTGACCACCTCGATCAGGGCCTTGGCATTCAGGTGATCGGGTTTCAGCGCCAGGACGGTTTCCAGTGCCTGCTTGGCTTCCTTGTGCATGCCGTTGTCGTGGCACCACACGGCCAGATCGTACCGGCCGTTGACGTCGTCGGCCTTCAGGGCCAGCAGCTTCCCGGTGTATTCAGACCTTGGGTTCACTTGCGTGGTAACAGAGGCCACCTGGTCAACCGGGACAGTTATCACCTGTGCGAACTCGGTGGTTACTTCGTAGACGTTTTCCTTTTGCTTGACCGCACCGACGAGGGGTTTGCGCCCGTCCTTGAAGGTCAGGACCTTCATCTGGGCGATCACGCCGACCGCGCAGACAAGCATGACCATCGTCGCTACGGCCACAAGCATTGTTCTCTTCATAAGACCTCTCCTTCCGTCGGGTCGCTGTCACATACCAGTCAACATAAGCAAAGAGACACTTCACCTCACCCGCCGATAGTAAGGCCGAAAACAAAAAACAAAAAAAAGGC
>JABMQG010000172.1 GCA_013203365.1 Planctomycetota bacterium
CGATAACGGCGAGTTTGTATTCATGGCCGCCTGCAAGTGCGACCATCTTCTGAGAATTGATACAGGTGACGGCCATGCCGCCAGCTTTGTGGTGAAGGGGCACGAACTTCCAGACGATCTGCCCGCCTTGAGCGATACTGCAACGAAGATTACTTCTGAGGCACCTACCCAGTTGGTGTCAACGGAAACGGTTGGCCAACACGAACTTCCAGCGAAACTGGAAGACGTGATCTCCAAGGCCGTCAGCAAGCAGATTAGGCCTCTGCGAGAACAAATCGATCGCCTGGAAGAAAGAATTCGCCTGCGGGATGTTCTCGGCGGAATCGGATACATTCTTGGTATTACAGGCATTGCATTTTATTT
Source organism: Planctomycetota bacterium (assembly GCA_013203365.1). Lineage (GTDB taxonomy): Bacteria > Planctomycetota > Phycisphaerae > SM23-33 > FEN-1343 > JABMQG01. The sequence continues at coordinate 364 of JABMQG010000172.1, forward strand.
CCTCGGCCGGCGGAAAGCTGAAAACAAACAATAAGGGCTCCTCCGGATCGCCTGAACGCTAGATGAGAGGTTTTTTCAAGTACAGACAAGTGCAGAGATGATCATTTTCCGTGTTCCAGATCGGTCCTTTATCAAAAACATCGATCCTCGGGTTCGCGTACTTGCGGCCGTGGCTCTGGCAGTTCCGGTGTGTTTGAGCGAAAGGGTGGCCGTGCTCGAGTATGCTCTGGGTATGGCGATCTTATTGGCGATTCTTGCGCGCGTCAGTCGCAGCCAGATCCTCCGCAATCTCAAAGAACTCAACTTCTTTATGCTGTTGCTTGCGATTTTCCTGCCGTTGGTCATGGCCGGTACTCCGGTATTCGAAATTGGGATTCTTACATGGACTCGTGAAGGCTTGTGGAAGGCGCTGTTGATTACACTTCGCGCCAACACCATCATGATCGCCCTGACCGCCTTGCTCGGGACGATGGAGCCGGCCCACCTTGGATTTGCCCTGAACCGTCTGGGCATTCCGCAGAAGCTTACGCATGTCCTGCTTTTCATGGTCCGCTACATCGAGGTAATTCACAAAGAGTATCACCGCCTGAGAGACGCCCTGCGGCTTCGCGGTTTTCGGCCTGGGTGCAACCGAAACACGTTCCGAACGTTTGGTTATCTCATCGGACTCCTGCTGGTGCGCAGTATCGATCGTAGCGAACGGATACTCGAAGCCATGAAATGCCGGGGTTTCCGCGGCCGGTTCTACATGCTTGCCTCGTTTCGATTCGCCGCGGCGGATGTCATCTTCAGCGTTGCCGCTAGCGCGTGCGTTATTTTGCTGATTTGGATGGAGTGGAGTTAATGGCTGAGCCGCTGATTCATCTCGAAGGCGTGCAGTTTGCTTATTCATCGGATAGACCTGTTCTGGACGGAATTGATCTTGTGCTGGACGACGGTGAACGAATCGGCCTTGTCGGGCCGATCGGCTGCGGGAAGACCACGCTGCTGCACCTTATTGTGGGGCTTCTTAGGCCCACGGCCGGGACAGTTCACGCTTTTAGCAGAGCCCGCCGGACAGAGAAGGATTTCCACGAAGTGCGAAGGAGAGCAGGTCTGGTCTTTCAGTATGCCGACGATCAGCTTTTCTGCCCGACGGTGATTGAAGACGTAGCGTTCGGCCCGCTAAACCTCGGAAAATCTCCGCAAGAGGCCCGGGCGATCGCCGTTGAAACGCTCAAGCTGCTGGACATGGCCGGCTTCGAAGAGCGGGTTACGTACAAACTCTCAGGCGGCGAGAAACGACTCGTCTCGCTCGCCACGGTGCTCGCTATGCAGCCGGATGTGCTCCTTCTGGACGAGCCGACAAATGCCTTGGATGCCGAATCCAAGAAACGAATTACCTCCGTCCTCCGCGAACTTCCGCAGGCCATGATTATCGTCAGCCATGAGCGTGGCTTTGTGACGGACCTTATGACACGATGTGTGCATCTGGACAACGGGAGGCTGATAGAACATCGTTGAGTCGCCCTCGTGCTTGACTGGTTCTGGAACGATATTATTATTGCACCGAGCAATCGAAGGAGTTTGCCATGTCCGATCTGGTGCGAATGAGCGTTTCGATTGAAAAGCCGTTGTTTGATCGGCTGGAGAAACTGGTCACCGATAGCGATTACAGCAACCGTTCGGAATTCGTGCGGGACCTTATTCGAAACTATCTCGTTGAGGAAGAATGGAACACCAACGAGATCCTTCTCGGAACGATCTCACTGGTCTACGATCACCACGCTCGGGGGCTGAGTGAAAAGTTGACACATCAGCAGCATCATTTTTTGGGAACCGCTCTCGCCACCACGCACGTTCACCTTGACGAGCATCTATGTGCCGAAATGATTATGGTTCGCGGGCGGGGTAAGGACATCAAGGCCCTGACGGACCGGTTGCAGAGAGAGAAGGGCGTTCTGCATGCCAAGCTCGCAACCGGGACTACGGGCAAGGATTTGCTCCGGTAGCCAGCGTCGGTATGTTTGGAAACGGCCTTTTTCTTCTCGTTCCGGGGATGTGCACGAGGTTTCAACCACAAACATGCTGCTACTCTCGATTGAACCTATCATCCGCCAATCGACGATTGTGCTCGGCACCTTCCAGCCAGCCGATACGGCTGACAGCGAAATGGTCGAACTCCGGTGCTTGTCGGCTTTCGCATGACTTGCTCAAAATTCCGGCAGAAGCGAAGACAGGTCGGCGCCTTCAGCCAGGAAGCCCTGCCAAGATGCCAGCAGGTCATGCGTGAAGTACTTGTTAGACTGACCGCCCTTGCGCGAGGACCAGCCACGGGCGGCAGCTTGACGGTCTGATGAGGGCGATGGCTTGGGCGCATGACTACATCATAGAGGCCGTCGAATCGGCCAAGGGCTACCCATTGCCAGCCCTCCAGTGCCCCCCGGAGAATTTATGGGCAACCCTAAGCCGATTTCCTGGCCACGTTCGCCTGGTGCATCGAACAAGCCCGGCACCAGGTCAGTGCCCCCTTTTGATGGCCGGCCGGTTCGCATTCCCCAGCGTGAGCCTTCGCGCTAACCACCGCCAGAAAGGCCATCGCGAGCATCGAGAGTGTGACGTGCCGATACCAGCCGTGCCAGGATCGAACC
>JABMQG010000173.1 GCA_013203365.1 Planctomycetota bacterium
ATCTGGATTCTATCCAGCGAATCTGTGATAAGAAGCACTAGACGCCGCCGAGTCGGCGGAAGCGCCCCGGCCGAAATAGAGCAAGGCGGGCCAGAAAGATGTTTATAATCGCCTGAGTCGTGAACAAACTGCAAAGGAGAGTATATGTCGACTTCAGCACAGAAAAATTCCAATCAGACGGCTGCTGTTGAGCTTTCGATTAGCTCGCTTATGGAACAGGTCGTTGCGCAGTCGCCGGGAGAAGCCGAATTCCATCAGGCGGTCCGAGAGGTCGTCAAATCGGTAATGCCCCTGGTGCACGCCAAACCGGCCTACCGCGATGCGAAAATACTGGAGAGATTGGTTGTGCCAGACAGCAGCATCACGTTCCGCGTCACTTGGGTAGACGACAAGGGACAGGTGCAGGTCAACCGCGGCTACCGCATCAAGATGAACGGCGCAATCGGCCCCTATAAGGGCGGCCTGCGATTGCATCCATCGGTCAACCTGGGCATACTGAAGTTCCTGGCCTTCGAGCAGGTTCTCAAGAACAGCCTGACCACCCTGCCGATGGGAGGTGCCAAGGGCGGCTCCGACTTCGACCCCAAGGGCCGAAGCGACGGGGAAGTGATGCGATTCTGCCAAGCGTTTATGAGTGTGCTTTTCAACCACATCGGCCCTGATTTAGACGTGCCCGCAGGCGACATCGGGGTCGGCGACCGCGAAATCGGCTTCCTGTTCGGGCAGTACCGCAGGCTGACCAACCGCTTCCACGGTGTGCTCACCGGCAAGAGCCTTAACTGGGGAGGCTCCCAGCTACGGCCGGAAGCCACTGGTTACGGCGCTGTCTACTTCGCCGGCAATATGCTGGCCACTCGCGACCAAGGCTTGGAAGGAAAGACGGCGACCGTCTCCGGCTCAGGCAATGCGGCCCAGTACACGGTCGAGAAACTCAACAGCATGGGAGCGAAGGTGTGGACAACCAGCTCAAAATAATCATGCAGTCCATTCACGAAAACTGCGTCAAGTACGGCAGAGAGGACGACTCATTCGTCAACTACGTCCGAGGCGCCAACATCGCCGGTTTCATCAAGGTTGCCGACGCCATGCTCCAGCAGGGGATTATCTAGATCGCTTTTAGCGCGGTTTAAGCTTGTATGGCGACATCGAGTTGCGGCCAGACCGGACCACCAGATGCTACCGGTCTGGCCTCCTCGGCCAAAAGGAACCAACCAGCCCCAATCGGTCTTCCAGACATGATGTAGCGGCCAACTTGCTGAAAATCAATCCCCCCCACACCTTTTGCTCGCGAATGCGGAAACTCGGCTTCAACTGGCTGCAGTTTCGCTTTCAGCGTGAGCCTTCAGAGCCGGCCTCACCCGGCTGACAGCCGCCCGTCGTGGCCCAATCAATCGCATATTTCAGCGAGCACCAACGCCGCTGCCTCGGCAATCGCCGCCTCCACCGGCGGGGAAAGCTGTTCGCCTGGCTGGAGACTTCCCGGCTGGACGCCTATCAAAACGACTTCCGCAGGGCCGTTGCCCAGAACCTCTGCCAGTTTCACGTATTCTAAGACGTTGCCTTCATGCAGTGAATACCGGCGAGGCTCACTCGGCTGGGTGACCTCTTTCGGAGAGAATCGAAACACCTTCCCCGGCTCACATCCAGCGTCGACTGCGTCGACTATCACGGCTTTCGTTCTGCCTTCCAGCAACCCGACAAGACCGGGACCCGGCAGGCCGGCGTCCACCACCTCAACGCCGTATGGCGCAACTATGGCCACTTCCGCAACCACACGGCTGGCCACGCCTTCGTCCGAAAGGGCCCGGTTTCCGATACCTATCACGACCACCGCTGGGCGAGTTTCACTGCTCAAATCTCACCTTCAAGAGATGCGTGGAACACGATACGCACGGGTCGTAGGCCCTGACGAGCATCTCCAGTATATGTTCGATCTGCTCTCGGCCGTTTCCGTTTCCAGTGACGGCCGGCAGGAGCGCCTCCATGTCCAGTTGGATGTTGGCGTGGTTCTGGTTCGTGGGAATAACCATATTGGCGTTCACACACCGGCCCTGCTCGTCGTATTCGTAATCGTGGAAGAGTATGCCACGCGGCACCTCCACTGCGCTCACTCCCTTGCCTGCCTTAGGCTCGACCTTGAACTTCTCAGCCTTTAGGCCGTCTTGCAAAATCTCGTCGATCAGCCTGATCGAATCCTCGGCAGATTGGAAACACTCCACCAACTGCGCCACGTTGTTCATAAATGGGTTGTAGTTAATGGCCTTCAGGCCGAACAGGTCGGCCACCTGCTTGGCTATGGGAAGCAGAAGCTCGGTGTTAAGGTTGAATCGGGCAAGTGCCCCAACCATGTAGCTGTCTCGCTTGTGCTTGGCGTGCTTTGCCGTCGAATGCGGTACTACGTACTCGTTGGTGATCTGGCGGTACGCTGAAGCCGGCCAGCCTCCGCCGTCCGTGCTGCCTACTTGACCATCGTAAAATGGATACTCTTCTTGACCGACTAGCGCTATGTACTCCGTCTCACGCTGGAACGCGGGAAAATTGCCGACCAGGGCCTTGACCAATTCTGCCACTGCCTGGAGGTCTGGAACGGCCTTGCCCAGTCTGTCCTTTAGCGTAAGAAGATCCGTCTCACTCGGTATACGCGTAAAACCTCCGGGCACGAGTCGCTGCGGGTGGGTTGTGCGGCCGCAGACCAGATCGCTCATCTCGTTCGCCATGCGGTGAAGCCGTATAACAGTCTTCACTTCCTCCGGATGGCTCGATGCCAGCGGTATCACACTCCCGACGCCCGCCAAGTCCGGCAGCGCAAGGTACCCCACGTGTAGAACGTGGCTCTGAAGATTCTCGGCGTGCAAGGCCTGCTTGGCCCAGACGCCATGGTCGAAAAACCGGCGAAGCAGCCCGGGCAGTTCCGCAGGTCGGAAGTCCAGCTGCCTGGTTGAGCCGAACTCCTTTGCCTTTGCTCGGGCCTTGGAGCGGGCCTGGAGTTGTTCTTCGGTAGCGTCTTGCGCTTCTGTGTACTTATCCAGCAACGCGGCCCCCTTCTCCGAATCCACCTCCACCACGTACGCGCCGCCAATATCGGTAAGCCACAGATCGAAGCCATTCTCAACCACGTCGCAGCCCATTCCGCCCCAGAATGCCTTCTTGCTCGCCCTTACCGGATCGACCCCGATAATGGTCAGCATTCCACGCCGGGCGAGGTAATTGGGATCGGGATTCGTCTGCGACATCAGTACGTCAAGCTGGTTGATGGCTATCATGTCATAGGGATGCACCCCGATCAGAACCGTTGGGGCACCCGCCTCGACCCGCGGCCGGGCCTTAGGGTCACCGCCTAACTCGAATTCGACAAGTACCTCGCAAGGCGGCAAAAGGTATTTCTTGGGAGGCAGTATGGTTACATCATAATCAAGCCTGAGTTGAGATGCGCCCTCCAACGAGGCGAAAACAAAGTGATCTTCGGTCGGCTCCTTTGTCCTGACGCCTATCACGGATCGGTCGGCGATCATCCGCTCCACGAAGCTGGCAAGCCCACGTGCGGTCAGCACCTTTGTTGCCACCTCGAAGGCCTTTGGGCGCTCGACGACCGTAACGTCGGCTGCGAAATTGTTCAGGGCCTGCTTCCTTTCGCTTTCCAGGGAGGCGACACGCTTCCCAAGCCTGTTCCGCTCCACCCCCTCAGCGACGACGCTGAGGAGTTTCTCGGTCTTAAACGGTTTGTTGAGATAATCGCAGGCGCCTATCTTCATCGCCGTCACGGCCGACTCCACGGTGGCGTAGCCCGTGATCACTATCATGGCGACATGTGGATCGATCTGGCGTATCCTCTTCAGGACTTCCAGACCGTCCATTCCGGGCATCTTCAGGTCCACCAGAACTACGCCGGGCTTAACCTGCTCAACCATCCTGAGGCCCTTAAGGCCGTCCTCGGCAACAGATGTCCTGTAGCCCTGCGCATCCAACGTCTGTCGGCAGCCCTCCCGTATCGACTCCTCATCATCGACAACAACAACCGCAACCGCCGTTTCTCGCCTTTGTTCCGTGACCATAATCGCTTCGGCTCCTGCAAACATGCGCCCGGACTTCACTGAGCGTCCCGCCGTGCTTTCTGACAATCCCATGGCTTATTGACAGCCCAAGACCCGTCCCGCGACCGACTTCCTTGGTCGTGAAAAACGGCTCAAAAAGCCTACCTATGTCATCTTCGGATATCCCGCAACCGGTGTCGGCAAAGCTCAGCTCCACGCCGTTGTCCCTGTCCAATCGCGTCCGGCTGGTGGTTATTGTCAACGTACCGTTTCCATCCATGGCCTCGGCCGCATTCATTATGATGTTGACGAATACCTGCTGCATCTGAGAGGCGTCAACGTAAACGTCCGGTACATTCGTCTGGAACTGCTTGACTATCTTGATATTGTGGAACAGCGCCTGGTTGGCCAGAAACGAAACGGTCTTGTCCACGACATTGTTGATATTTACGAACTCGGGCCTTGGCTCTCGCTGGCGAGCAAAATCCAGCAAGCCTTGAACAATGTTTTGGCACCTCTCAGCCTCCCTGGCTATTCTCTCAAGATTCTCCCTTTCCGGACCCTCGGCCGGCGCCTTCCGCAGAAGCAGCCGGCTGAAAAGCAAAATGCCGCCAAGAGGGTTGTTTATCTCGTGGGCGACGCCGGCGGCCAATTGGCCTACCATCGCGAGCCTTTCCGCTTTCATGATCTCTTCCTGAGCACGCTGTCGTAATTGCTCGTCCCTTTCCTCTATTGAGCCGGCCATCAGGTTGAACGCACTGCCCAGCAACCCGATCTCTTCGGTCGAGCCGCACGGCTGTACCCGTTGCTTCAGGTCGCCGTCAGCTAGGCGATTGGCCGCATGAACGAGGGTGTTGACCGGCCCGGTAAGGGTTTTCGACAAGGCGTAGCATATTATCACCGACAGCGCAACCCCCCCCAGGGATATTACAATGAACGTCCAGAGGGTCTTCCGTTTCATCTCGACAAACTTCTGCTCGAGCATGCCTACGTACAAAATACCTATGATCTTTCCGGAAACGTCCTTTATGGGTTCGTAGGCCGTCACGTACCAGTCGGTTACTACGAAGGCCCTTTCCACCCAGCCTTTGCCCTCAACCAATACGCGTCTGTTGACTTCCTCGGAAACGCGAGTGCCTATTGCCCTTATACCCTCCTTTGTTTGGACATTTGTGGATATGCGAAGGCCGCCTTGGAAGATCGTAGCGGTCCCCATCTCCCTGCCCTTGTATATCTCGCCTTGGTAGACCGTATCCTTTATCTTGTCAACAATGCTGTTGTTTTGATTTAAAAGCTTACCGCCATAAAGCACTCCGAGCAGTTCCCCACCCTCGCCTATGATTGGAGCGGCCGCCTTCATCATCATTCCTGAAGTCTCCTCGGTCCTGTCGGTCGGCTTTGCCTTTGGTGTGGGAATAAAAACAATATGCGCCAGAGCCGCCAGAGCCGGGGCTTCTTTTAAAAGTTCTTCCCTGCTGACTATCTCGGTCGAAGCCACCACCTGCTTTTCGGACAGCACTTTCATCACTATCGGATTAGCCGCTTGGCTGTCGCCCATCTCTTTCGGGTTACGTGTCCTGAGCAGGACTTTGCCGGTGTTATCGGTAAGGGTCAAAACATCCAGTGATTCGTTAACTCTTATTTTCTCCAGTTCGCCCGCCAGTTGACGAAGGTCGCCGGCCTGCATGGCACTTCTTATGAAAAACCTGATGGCGGTATGCCGAACTGCGTCACGCAAGTCGCTTATCGCCTCCTGGTATCCGCCACGCGCCGAGTTCAAATCGAGCCTGACCTTGTCTTGTGCCTGGCTGATTAGGCCTTCGCCTATCATCCTGACGCCAACAACCGTGGATACGGCACCGCAGGTGACGATTACGACGAGAAAACTTCCCAGTAGTCTAGTTCTCAGTGAAAGCTTCATGGCAACCTAACTCACGCCGGAGACAGCCGCAGCGAAGCTTAGCAGGAATATCCAGCCGGTGTCAAAATCAAACTCCATGACGACGGCGCCCGCTTGCAATAGCATGCATGACAGGCTCCGTATGCAGCACTGCGATCAGCAGTCGTATGGCCTAGGGATTCCATATGTC
>JABMQG010000174.1 GCA_013203365.1 Planctomycetota bacterium
CGCCGACGGCTTGCTCCAGGATTGGGATGCTCGCGTACGCCCGGTTGCTGAGTTTCTTGTCACGGGCCTGCCACCACAACAGCTCCGCGGGGTTGAGTTCAGGGCTATACGGCGGCAGGTTCAACAGCGTCACGTTGGACGGAATAATCAGGTTCCGGCTCCGATGCCAGCCGGCGCGATCCAGTACGATCAGGGCGTGTTCATCCGAGGGCAGGTTCCAACTGAAGTCCGCCAGATAGGCATTCATGGATTCGGTGTCCACATAGGGCAGCAAGTAGCCGTGAGCCTTGCCGCTGGTCGGGCAAACGGCCCCGAACAGGTACACCCACTCGAATTCAACTTGGCGAATAGCCTCGGCTCGCGTACCGCGGTCGGCCCAGATGCGGGTGGTGGTTCCTTGTTGCCCAAAGCGAGCTTCGTCTTGGAACCAAACCGACAATCGCTTGTGCGGATGGAGCTGGGCCGTGCGAATCACCCAATTCTTCAACGTGTTTTTTTAAAATCGTCCTGTGCGTCCTTGTCCGTCTGCGGGTGAAGCGGGCGAGGAGACAACGACGAAAACCCCAACCGATGCAGCAGGAAGTACACTCCGCCCAACGAGTAGGCGGCTCCAAACTCCTCTTTCAACAGACGCCTAACATCCGGGCCACGCAGGATCATGCCGCGCGGTGGTCGTCGAATGCGGGCCTTGAAGGCTTCTTCCTTCTCCGTTGGCAAGTGCTTGGGTTGTCCGGGCCGGGGGCGATCCCGCAACCCTTCCAAGCCCTCTGCCTGGAAGCGGTGAACCCAGTTGCGAACCTGTCGCTCTTTGAGACCAACGATCGGCGCGGCTTGGGGCACCGTCTGGCCCATGACAAGCAAACGGATTGCCAGAATCCTCTGGCGAACGCGGGCGTCCGGCTCCGTCCGGGCATGTCTAGCCAAGTCCCGCTCCGTGCCGGCAACGTAGAGCGGCTTCATGGTCTTTCGCCTCCGGTTCTAAAAGCGGCCGCCCGCCAAGCGGGCAACGAGCCGTTCCGACAGCACTATGATGTCTTCCAGGCAGAAAAACGTCTCGATGTTCGTCGGCATTAACAGCGTGGCCGAAGGAGGCAGTTCTTCATCACCACAATACCATACAAGTTGGACGGTGACGCGAGGGAAGGCGGCGAATTCCAGGGCCAGGTCCCCGGCCGGCGAGGTCGCGGGGGCGAAGGCGCCGGTGGCGGAATCTCGCAGCACAGCGACCCCCAGGGCGGCGGCGGCTTGGCGGAGGGTGTCTGCATCTCGTCCGGCCTTGCGGCAGAGGCTATCGATGACACGCTGCTGATAGACAGACGCGTAGGCCCGGCCGCCAGGCAGGTTGGCGAAGGTCAGCGTGGGCGGCCGCGGCTCGGGCCGCTCTCGCTCGGCCAGGTAGTGCAGCACCAGGACTCGCCACCAGGGCCCAACGGCCCGGCTGGTAGAGTCGACCACTGAGTTGCGCTCTAGGTCAACGCGGAGCGTCTCGCCCAGGACGGGGAGTGTCCAGAGGTCTCCCGTGCGGACCGCGCCCAGCCACTGGAGCTGCTCGGCCGGCTGCGTGCGCAAGAGTACGAAGGCCCGAGCCGCCGCCTCATCGAGGTTGTGTTGCCGGGGGGGCACGGCGATGCCCTTGGGTTCAGGTGGGCTGTTGGGCATCGTCTTTGCCCTCTAGACGCCGGCGGATGTTTTCCAGGCAGGCCTTGGCGCGGAGGTCGTTCTTAACCTTCGCCAGCCGGAGCAGGAGTTCCCGTACATCCACCGCCTGGCCAAGGCATTGGATCGCGGCGGGGCACCAGTCGGCGCAGCGCGGCAGGGACTCCCGCAGCAGCACCTTGCCGCAGCGGCAGGTGCGCTTCGGCTCGTCGGTGAAGAACTCCACGATTCTCCCGCAGTCGGGGCAGGGCACCACGACACTGTCGAGGTTTCGCGAAGTCATCCGTCCGGGACATTTATCTAGCATGGTAGTTGCGGAATGGTCTAAACGTGTCGGGCCGCCTCAAGATAGGAGTCGCAGTAGATGATCTTCCCGTTGAGCAGGTCGGCCGTGATGGCCGTGTTCATCAGCTCTTCGTCGAGCGGGTCCATGATGGCCCCGTCCATCCCCTGCGCCATGGCCATGGCCAGGTAGGCTCGATTGATCAAGCTGCGGTTGCTGCACCGTTGCGAGACGTTCGACAGCCCGATGAGCAGATGCGGCGCCGGGTCGGCGAAGAGACGCAACTGCGCGATTGCCTGCATGCAATGGGCGGGATTCTGCGGGGCTACGTTCACCGGCAAAATGATAGGGTCGATGAAGAGCTTGTCCATCGCTAGCCCGCCCTCCATGGCAATGGTGATGAATTGGGCGCCCAGTTCGACGCGCTTCTCCGCGTTGCCTGGCACGCCTCCGGAGTCTATGGTCAGGCCGATCAGTGCGGCCCCGTATTCGACGGCCAGGGCGACGTACTGCCTGGCGATCTCGGGGTCGGCCTTGGAGGAGTTGAGGATCTTGGCCCCGGGGATCTTGGACACGACGGCGCACATTACATCCCACTTGGCCGTGTCGATCGACAGCGGCGCGTCGGTGACGCCGCGGATCGCCTCGGCCAGCCACAGCATTGCGCCCTCAGCATCGGCGGCCGCAGGGCCTACGTTCACGTCCAGCGCCGTCGCCCCGGCCGTGAGCTGCTGCTTGGCGAGGTCCTGGATGACTTTGGCGTCCTTGCGTTGAATGGCCCGCTTGACGTTCTCGAACATGCCGTTGATGCGTTCGCCGATGACGTACATGGGTTCGGTAGCTCCTTATGCTTTGGTCGTCGTAGTGAAACGGTCGAGGGCCTTGGTGACCTCGCGGATAGCGTCGGGGTGTCGCATAATCAGCAGCTCCGCCCCGGCCTGGAGCAGCACGGTGGCGGTGGCGGCCTCCCACATCGGTCCCCAGCGGAGGCGGTTTTCGTCGGTGACGCTGTCGAAGGTCGGCCCCTTGGCCTCCTTAACGCGCCATGCCTCGAAGCCCACGTCGCAGATAACCGGCTGGGCGAGCAACTTATCGCCGCGCAGTCCAGCCAGACGCCCGCGCTCCTGGATGCTGTAGACGTACTCCAAGCCGTAGCCCAGGGCGCTCGTGGTGGGGTAGATGACAATGTCCTTCAACGGGAAGCCCGCGTCGGAGCAAAGGATGTTGACCTGCTTGGCGATGTTGATGTCCAAGGGGCTTTCAGCGATGAGCTTGTGCCTGTCGGCCAGGCACACGGCCACGAGCGTGCGGTAGTTCTTCTCGCGCGCGGTGCCGATCAGGCAGTTCTCGCCTTTGGCCGCGGCCGAGACAGCCGGGAGGATGTCGTTGTCCTTCTCGTCCACGCCGCAGCCCCATATGATTAGCGGTACCCCCACGGCCGAGAGGACCTCCTTGACGGCCGCGGCGCACTGCTCGGCGGAGCGGTCGCCACTGTCGGGATGCGCCCCGGCCAGGCGCAGGCAGATGAGCTGTGCGCCGAACTCGACGGCCTTCTTGGCCCAGGCGCCGGGGGAGGCCATGGTGTCGCCGTAGGCCTTTAGGGTCTCGGGCCAGGTGTCGGCCCCACTATCCCACACCTCCCCGGCAATGGCGGGGCGATGCCCGATGGAATCCTCGAAGCTCAGAAACGGCAGCGTCGCGGCCCCGCCGATGGTGATGGTGCTCGTGCGAGTGCCACCCTGCTCGGCCGTGGCGCCGATCACCACGGTATTGACCGCGCTGCCCCATTTTTCCGACGTATCCGGAACTCTGGTTGTCACGGGCGTTTCCTTCCAAATGATCGCGCGAGATTCTTGGCCACGATTATAGGTTATGCGGCATGATGGCAGATGCGAATTTTTTGGCACCGTGCGCTGACCTTGAGGAAGTACCACACCTGATTCATCAAGGCCTCCATCGTTGGGTATCGGTGGTTGCGTGTAACTTGGCTGTGCAGGTCCAGCCAAAGGCGTTCGATCTTGTTCTCGTTCTGGCAGTACGGCGGAAGGAAATGCAGGACAATCCGACCGCTCAACGTCTGCATAGCCATCTGGACGAGCCGGTTTGTATGGATACGGTAGTTGTCCAGGATCATAATAAATCCGCCTCGCTTCCGAGTAGTCCTTCTCCAACGCCTTGAGCAGCTCCACGAACAGGGCGCTGTTCCTGCGCCAGCCCTCGACTGCCGTCAGTTCGCTGGTGCCGACATTCATTGCCCCGATCAGGTATCGCTTCTGGTTCTGACCCGGCGTGACCACGTCATTTTATTGCCCGCGGTTCATCCAATCCAGTCTGATCTTGGGATTGAAGAGGTGAATGTCCGCCTCGTCCTCGTAGACGGTCACCTCCCCAGGCGCCAGGGCCGCCATCATCCGCCGAATCGCAGCAATCCGCCTGTTTTTGCGGCTTTCGACCACTGGCATCGCACTACCGGCTCCAACTGCCCCAGGTACTCCTCGGTCAGCTTCGTCTGGCCGTTGTCCTCGAGTCGGTCCAGCAGGTCCGTCGGGCCATCGCAAGGCGAACAGGTAAATCCGGCTTTTTTCGTCGGTCGAAAATCGTTCCTTCAACTCCAACAGCGTTCGCGGATAGTCTTCCACGCCCGCAAACGTTACAGGTTTGGATGTGGTTGAGTCAAGTGGATAAGTATTTTGCCGATTCGATAGGCGTCAAAGCTATTGACCGACAAGCAAGCCACAATGGTAGGCTACATCCTACCATAGGTCGGGTTAGGTACTGAAGCTTGATCGTCGGATCTCCACTGTCAGAGGTCCAACGGAAGGATTCATTCAGGGGTGTGCCGATTCCGCCTGGCTACTAATCGCGCACGGTCCTTTAGAGCGTCTAACGTTTATGATGCAACATATCCGATGTAGTAAGTATGGGCATTGCA
>JABMQG010000175.1 GCA_013203365.1 Planctomycetota bacterium
AGTAATTGACTATATTAGTGCAACCTTCCGGGCCGAGTGAGAAGCCCCCTGGCAGAGAGGGCGAAGGAGGCAACGGCGTTGAGTTTAGATTCATCCCGGCGTAGCCGGGTGAAGCCACAGCCTCTCCTGGGGGGGGGCTACGGAAAACATTTATTGAGTGCACCAGGGACGGTTGTGTCTGCCATCGTCATCGGCAGACCGTTTTGCACTACACGATTTTCTTGCAGTAGTTACACCTTTATGATGGAGGCTATGCTCAGCCATGGCTAAGACGGACAAGACAGCTAAGTTGAAAACCGAGAGGAAGCCTGCCAAGAAGGCCAGGAAACCCAAGGATCAAGATCAAGCTGTAGCAGTAGCGGTCGAAGATGCGGATCCGGAAGTTGAGGCCGCCGAGGACGTCAATCCTGTCGAGGTCGCCGGCACGGACAGCAACAATGCGGTCGCCGAGTTGGAGAATGAGACCCAGGCTAAGTACGAGAAGATCAAGCGGGGCGAACTTCACCTGACCGATCTGCAACGTATGACCGTGGCGGAATTGCATGATATCGCCAAGAAGGAAGGTCTGGTCGAATACACCGGCTTGAAGAAGCAGGACCTGGTGTTCAAGATTCTCAAGGAACGGATCCACCGCAACGGGTTGATGTATGGCGAGGGCGTTCTGGAGGTGTTGCCGGACGGGTTCGGTTTCCTTCGCAGCCCGGACTACAACTACTTGCCGTGCCCCGATGACATATACGTCTCTCCCAGCCAGATTCGCCGGTTCGGTCTGCGCAACGGCAGCATAATGGCCGGGCAGATTCGTCCGCCGAAGGAGTCCGAGCGATACTTTGCGTTGTTGCGTGTGGAGGCGATCAACTACGAAGAGCCGGAGCGGCTGGCAGACAAGATCAATTTCGAAGACCTCACGCCGCTGCACCCGGACAGACGTATATTTCTGGAAAGCGTGTCGGAGGAGATCAACATGCGGGTGGTCAACCTGGTGACCCCCATCGGTTTTGGCCAGCGCATGCTGATAGTGGCCCCGCCGCGGACGGGCAAGACCGTCCTGCTACAGAAGATCGCCAACGCCGTTGCTTACAACCACAAGGACGCCTACGTAATCATCCTGCTGATCGACGAACGGCCCGAAGAGGTCACCGAGATGAAACGTGCGACCACGGCCGAGGTGATCAGTTCCACCTTCGACGAGCCGGCCAGTCGGCACGTCCAGATTGCCGAGATAGTCATCGAAAAGGCCAAGCGGATGGTCGAGTACGGTCACGACGTGGTAATACTGTTGGACAGCATCACCCGTCTGGCCCGTGCATACAACACCGAGGTGCCGCACAGCGGAAAGATACTCACCGGCGGCGTGGACGCCAACGCGTTGCAAAAGCCGAAGCGTTTTTTCGGGGCCGCGAGAAATATAGAGGAAGGTGGCAGCCTGACCATCATCGGCACCGCGCTGGTTGACACCGGGTCGAAGATGGACGAGGTTATCTTCGAGGAATTCAAAGGCACCGGCAACAGCGAACTGCACCTGGAACGGAAACTGGTCGACCGTCGCGTTTGGCCGGCCATCGACATCAGCCGATCCGGCACCCGAAAGGAAGAGCTCCTGCTGGATCCGCAGGAGTTGAAGCTGACCTATCGGTTGCGAAAGGTACTCAGCGACATGAACCCGGTCGAGGCCATGGAACTGCTCATCAGCAAACTGTCCAGACTCAAGAGCAACGCCGAATTCCTTATGGCCATGTCGGCGGGCTGAGCGATTCGTCAGTGCCGATTGGCGAACTGTAACTGGACAGCACAAATTCAGGACAATGCTTTTTATTTTGGGCCGGCAGCCGTGCCGGCCCAATTTTTATTCACGTCCGGGTGGCGAGTGGGAAGAGCATGGTGCCCTGTTGTTACTGTCCGGCCGCTTCTGGAACACGACGAGAACCCTTTTCGAGTTCAAGCGATGATGATATAAGAGGTCATGCTTGATAGCGTAGAAAAGGCCAAGGCCGTTTTGTTCGACCTTGACGGGACATTGCTGGACACGATCGAGGATTTGGCCGAGTGCATGAACGCCGTGGTGGCCGAGGCGGGTTTTCCGACGTCGCCTTTGGCCCGGCACAAGCTCATGGTCGGCGACGGTCTGCGGAACTATGCGATACAGGCCCTCCCGGTCGATTGTCGAGGCAATGCCGTGCTGATCGACCGGGTGGTTCAAGGGC
>JABMQG010000176.1 GCA_013203365.1 Planctomycetota bacterium
GCAGGAAGCCGCGATCCCTCAGCCGATTGATGAGGTACACCAGCGCGACTTTCCCGGCGTCCGTAACAGTGTGGTACATGCTCTCAGCGAAGAATGCCGCCCCAATGGCAACACCGTAGAGCCCACCGGCAGGGGCTTGCCCGGATGCGGATTCGGCTGGCCAGGCTTCCACGCTATGGGCCAGGCCTAGCTGGTGAAGGCGAGCGTAGGCGACCTCGATTTCGGGCGAAATCCACGTGGGCGAATCATCGCCACGCCGCGCGCAGAGCTGAACGACCTGTTCAAAGCAATTATCGACGGTACAGTGAAACCGTCCGCTTCGAATGGTTCTGGTCAAACGGAGGGGCACGTGAAATCGCTCGTCCAGAGGCAGCAGGCCCCTGGGGTCTGGACTGAACCAGAGCAACTTCCCCCGTTCCACCATGGGAAACAGGCCCCGAGCATACGCCCATGTAAGGTTCAGCGGAGACAATGCCTCAAGAATGTCGTTATCGACGTTCATTATCTTCCAAAAAATGGGAATAGCTCGGCTGCAGGGCCCACAGTCCCGCACGCTCGGCGTCCTTGCATCTATAATATGTTAGCAACCAAGCTGGGAGTATATTCGATTCGACGTGACCTTGCCCAGGAGCAAGGCCATCGAGCCCCCCCCCGCCGGGGGCCTTCAGCACATAGAAGGTGACGGGTATTCCACAGGAACAAAGGCCGGAATATGGGCTAAAGTCCCCTACCTTGGCCGAGCGATAAGTTTTCCATACGATGCCGGCCGAGAAAAGTAAAAGTCAGCCGAGAGTACTCAAAATCTCAGAAGTCGCCGACCGCGCCAAAGTCAGCAAGCAGACGGTGGAGTATTACGTGATGCTGGGACTGATCCAGCCGCAGCGTAATACCCAGACCGGCCGGCGGGGTTTCGACGACTCGCACGTCAAGCTAATCAGACTGATCCGGCAACTCAACAGAAGCGGCTACACGTTGCGGGAAATACGCGACATCTGGCTGAAGAAAAAGTAAGCCCCCCCCCGCGCTGGCCAACAACCGGGTGTCATGGTATTCTTCGACGGGTGCAAGGAGCGGCGGTGCCGTTTCATCCAAGCCAAATGTAAGGCAGGAATATAGGGCAAGCTGCGCCTCACCGGGTGCGGATGTCCGGTCTGAAGGTTCAAGACACCCGGCGACCGCGAGAGAAACTCATGCGGAGAGGGCTTTGAGATTGAGGATGGACTCCAGACAACGATTTGCCGCGGCGTGCCAATTCGCCCAGACGGACAGGGTTCCGGTGGACTATCTTGCGCATAGCCAGACTGACAGGAAGCTCAGGGAGCATCTCGGCTGCGGGAGTGAAGAAGAACTGCTGGATCGGTTGGGATGCGATTTTTATTACCTGCCCAGTCGGGACATCTCTCAGAATGAGGGCTTTTTGCCGTGCTACAGGGGCCCGAAGCTGCCCACGACCGCAACGGAGCGGACGTGCCCGCTGGGCATACACTGGACGCGTGGCGCCTACGACTCGAAGTTCTGCGTGGACGAGGCAATCGCCGGCCCACTGGCGGATGCCCATACCGAACGGGACATCCTGAACCACCGCTGGCCGACGGCGAAGGATTTTGATTTTTCCGGCCTCGTCGAATACTCCGAGGCCCACCGCGACAAGGTCATCGTAGGCGGGTTGTGGACGGCGATCATGGGCGACAGCTTTCGCCTGCACGGATTTCAGAACTTCATGATGAACATCGCCCTGAAGCCCGTTCTCATCAAGACTCTTATCGACCGCGTCACGGACATGTACCTTGATCTGAACGACCTGGCGTTTAGCCATCTGAAGGGGAAGTTGGACGTGTGGTTCTTCGGCAACGATTTCGGCAGCCAGTCCGGGCTGCTTATGAGCCGGGCGATGTGGTGCGAGTTTTTCCTGGAGCCGATACGAAAGCTGACTGATTTGGCGCACAGTCACGGTTTGAAGGTAATGATGCATTCTTGTGGCGGGATATCCGAGCTTATCGGTGATTTGATTGAAGCCGGCGTGGAGATCCTGGACCCGATCCAGTTGACCGCCAGCGGCATGGACGCCGGTCGGCTTGCCGACGAATTCGGCGGGAAGATCGTCTTCCACGGCGGGGTCGATACCCAACAGGTGCTCCCGACCGCAACGCCGGCCGAGGTCGGCGAGCACTCAGCCGGCGTGCTGCGTGAGCTGGGGCGCAAAGGCGGCTATATCTTCGCGCCCAGTCAGATACTAGGGGCGGACATTCCCGTCGATAATATTGTGGCAATGTACGACGCCGTAAAATGAACCGGCATGGTTCGAGGCAATTTCGAGGCTCAACATGAAGACCAAGAAGTACATGATTCGTTGTGACATCGAAGGGGTTACCGGGGTTACGACCTACGAACAGGCCGAGGGCAGTGAATTCGGCAAGGCGATGCTGGCCAACGACCTGACGGCGGCGATAGACGGCCTGCTGTCGGCCGGCGAATGCGAAATTGTGGTCTATGATGAGCACACCGACGGCAGAAACGTTCGCCTGGAAGGTTTGCCGGAATCCGTCAGCGTCATTATCGGCAAGCCGGCATACCGAGACGATTGGGGCGGAATAGACGCCGGCTACGACGCTATGCTCATGGTCGGCTTTCATGCCCGTAGCGGCGTGGAGGGTGCACTGCTGCCCCACAGCTACTCGCGAGAAAACCTGAACCTGCGAATCAACGGCACGGTTGTGGGCGAAATAGGGATGGAGTCGGCGATCGCCGGCGATTTCGACGTGCCGACGTTGTTGATAACCGGCGATTCCGCCGGCATGCGTGAGGCGGAGCAGATCCTGCCTGGTGTCAAGACCGTCACAGTAAAGGAAGCGATGGGCGAATTCGCCGCGAGGTGCTATCCGCCGAAACTGACGGCGAGGCTGATTTACGAAGCCGCCAAGGGAGTCGCCTTGTCTGCCCCGCCGGTCAAACCACTGAAATTTGCCGGACCCATCGAACTGCAAGTGGATATTGCCAAGTCCGATTATCTTGATCGCCTAAAGCGCCGCCATGGTGGAACGTTCATCGGCGAAAACACCATCAAGCTCACCGGTCGGACAGTCACCGGAGTTTGGTCCGAATATATTCGAATGCAAAGTTAGTAGCGCAAATATGACGGACCTCAAAAGCCGAATCCGACCGTGGTTGGTTTTACTATTGCCCGGCGCCGACTGCCCGCCGCGGTCAGGGGAGTAATTCATGCCGGTCGGGAGCCGGCGTCGGGATATGCCGGTGATGGAGTGCATCATGAAAGAAGACATTCGCAGGTACGCCAGGATCGGTCTGGTGCATCACATGCTCTATCCAAAGTGTGTGGATGACCTCGACGACCACGTGGCGACCATGGAAGAGTTTATCAAACGCGACGACATAGAAACGTTCGACTGCTGCCTGCCCTACGGCAAAGACAGGCAGGCCCGGCTGATTCGGCAGATCCGCAACTGCGGCAAGAGCGACATCTGTTTCGCCGTCCATCGTTTCCCGTTCAAGAAGTTCTCCCTCTGCACGACGGAGCCCAACGAACGGGCACAGGTTCGCTTGATTGTTGCAGACATGGTGGAACAGGCCGTGGCCATAGGGGCGACCGGGTTCATCATTGCATCCGGCGGTCCAAGCCCAGCTGAGGCGACAGACTCGCATCGCGCCGCCTTCGCCGATTTCTGCCGATGGCTGTGCGCGGAGTTGAAGCCTCACGGCATCACCGTACTGCTTGAGCCGCTCGATACGGCCGTCGACAGGAGATTCCTGTACGGCTCCACGGCCGACTGTGTGGCACTGGTCAGGTCGCTCGATCCGGAGGTGGACAACCTTGCAATCGAGCTTGATCTCGCGCATATTCCACTGTTGGGTGAAGGCTTTCAGCAGGCCATCAGGACCGTCGGACCGTACATGAAGCGCGTACACCTGGGCAATTGCGTCCTGAAAGACAAGACGCATCCCTTATACGGCGACAAGCATCCACCCATCGGTCTGAAGGGAGGCGAGATCGACGTGGTGGAACTGACGGAGATTTTACAGCACCTGCTGGCAGTGGGGTTCCTCAACACGGAATCCAGGGGGGCGCTCTTGCTTGAGATCACCCCTTTCCCCGGCAGAAGCGCCGAAGAAACCGTTCAAGATAACATTGGCCGATTGAAAAAGGCCTGGGCCAATACATAGAATAGACCGTTCAAGCGACCTTATGGAAGACCAAACCGATGCCTTAAGGTCAAAACCGGGGGGAATAGGCCTTGAACGGCACTTGGCGGCTTCGAGTTTTTTCGAGTTTTTTTCGAGATTATGGACACTCAAACGGAAGAAGTAATTTTGTGGCCACGCTTACGGATTATCTTGACCGAGCAACGCTTCAGCAGTTGCAGGACATCTTCACACTGGGCACGCGCGCGCAGTTACGGATTTTCGACGCAGGCGGCCAGTGCGTAACGGAAGTCACTGAACTGCCGGCCGAGCCGGCCGGGCCGGCCAAAACCAAAACCATCGAGACGCCAATCGTCCTGGCCGGCCAAACGCTGGGGCAGCTCGTTCTTGAAGTACCCGGCCGAGGACCCTGGCCAACCGAGCAACTCGGCGCACTGGCCGCGGCGCTGGAAATTCCCCCGGCCCGGCTACGGAGCGTCTTGCAGGGGTCGCCTCAAGGCGGTACCGGAACTCGAAACTGGAGGGGGTTGCTGTCATTGACGTCCGAGTTTCTTGGCCGACTGTGCCGGCAGGCGCAGCAGCTTAACGACCGGGTAGAAGAACTGGCGACACTGTACACCCTGACCGCCCTGTTTACCGGTCAGACCGACATGCAGCAAGTTCTCGACACGGTCGTCAAGACGGTAGTGGCGGTCACGAAGGTCAAGGCGGCCGGCCTGCGACTGCTGGATCGACAGACAAACGAACTTACCATCGAAGCGGTGGCCAACCTGTCCAAGGAATACCTCAGCAAGGGCAAGATCCTGCTGGCCGACAGCATTCTGGATACCGAGGCCTTCCGGACCGGCGAGGTAGTATACATAGCCGACTCACGGACCGACCCGCGGGTGATGTATCCTCAGGAAGCCGCCCAGGAGGGTATCGTCAGCGCGATAATTGCCCCGCTGATCTACAAGGACCAGAAGATCGGCTTGTTGCGGCTATACACTGCTGAGCCAAAGGAGTTCAGTCACTTCGAGGTGGCCCTGGTCAAGGCTATTGCGGCCGAGGCGGCAGCGGCTATCGCCAACGCCCAGCTCCACGCCGAAAGCCTTCAGGCCCAGGCTACGAGCCGGCAGCTTCGCTTGGCGGCGGAGGTTCAGCGGCGGATGATCCCCGCTTCACCGCCCAAGGTGGCGGGTTTGGACCTGGCGACCGTCTATTTGCCCAGCCTGGAGCTCAGCGGTGATTTCTACGACTTCATAGAGCTGCCGAACGACAATCTCGGCTTGGCCATTTGCGACGTTATGGGCAAGGGTACACCCACTGGGCTGCTGATGGCTTCGGTCCGGGCCAGTCTTCGGGCCCACGCGGGAGATTTGTACAGCTTGTCGGAGATATTGTCCAGGGTCAATCGGAGCCTGTGCAACGACTCGCCGACGACGGCCTTCGCCACGCTCTTTTACGGCGTGATCAACCTGCCCTCGATGCAGCTTACCTACGCCAACGGTGGACACGAGCCGCCGCTGCTCATCCGGAGGAATCAGGTTCGCCCGCTCGTCAGCGGCGGAATGGCGCTTGGCGTCGACCGCCACTCACGGTACGAGCACGCCCTGGCCGGCCTTCAAGGCGGCGACGTTTTGATTCTCGCCACCGACGGGCTGGTCGAGGCGATGAACTTCCAAGACGAGCAGTTCGGGCGAGAACGGGTGGTCGCAGGGGCACTGGACGCCATAGGCCGGGGCGAAAACGCCGACGGCATCGCCAAGCACATCCTCTGGCAGATGCGCCGCTTCGCCGGGTTGCGGGATCGTGACGATGACGTCACCATGGTGGTGCTACGCGTAGTGTGAGGAGATCGCTGCCGTTGCACGTATGGAACGCAACTACAGCGATGGTGGAATTATCCCCTGACTTGGCCAAGATATGTCGTATAATCGTTTTTTGCCGCCGTGATTCTTTTGATTTATGCGGGTGCGGGGCGGGCCCAACAGTGACGGTGCAGGCGATCATAAAAAAACCCGGTGAGGGCCGGGGGTGTGGGGAAGAAACCGTAAGCTTGCGGGGAGCCGCAAGTTGGCATATTCGGAGCTGTAATGAACGATTCATCAGATGACGTTCCTGCTTCGCTTGACGGCGAGGCTACAGACCCAGGTGGCGGGCCTGATCAATTCGCCGAAGACGGCCAGGCCGACCAGGTGATCGAATCGACGCAGCCTGACGGGCAGAACGTCTTGGCCGACACGACGCCGTCCGCGCCGTCCGCGCAGGCCGAGCC
>JABMQG010000177.1 GCA_013203365.1 Planctomycetota bacterium
ACAAGTACGACGTGTACGAAGACCGCAAGGCGTACGACGATTATTACGCGTGGACGCAGCGGTGGATAGAGGCGTGTAAACGGATGCTGAGCCCGACAGGCAGCTTCTGGATCGCCATCGGCGACGACTACGCCGCGGAAGTAAAGATCATCGCCGGCCAAGCCGGGCTGCACCTGCGGAACTGGGTTATCTGGCACTACACGTTTGGTCAGCAGACCAAAACCAAATTTGCCCGTAGCCACACGCACCTTTTCTATTTCGTCAACGACCCCAAGCAATTCACGTTCAACGATAAGGCCGTCCGCACCTTCTCCGATCGGCAGCGCGTATACAAAGATTCCAGGGCGAACACGGCCGGCAAGATACCCGACGACACGTGGAACGAATTCCCCCGCGTTTGTGGAACATTCGGCGAGCGTGAGGGCTGGCACCCATGCCAGATGCCGGAATCCGTCCTCACACGCATCGTAATGGTCAGCAGCAATCCCGGCGACGTTGTGTATGACCCATTCGCCGGCAGTGGGACGGCGCTTGTCGTTGCCAAGCGACTATCCCGAAAGTTCATCGGCACGGAGATCTCCGCCGGGTACGTAGAGAAGATTGCCGAACGGCTCAAAAAGACTCAGACACTGGCGGCTGTGGAGAAGACCGCGTTAGATCGGTGGTCACCCCAGCACCTGCAACTGCTTCAAGGCCAATATATGTCGGCGGCCGTCTCCACCACTACGCTGTATGAGAACCCGGCACTGCTTGCCGGTTTTGCCCAACAGTTCAACTGGCGAGTCGAACACACCGGCTGCAAGCGGATATATTCGGTACAAGAGATTTGGCACGGCCTGGAGCAACTGCGAAGTCAACTGCGACTCGGACAAATACGCGTCCATGCCGATGAGTTCAAGAATAAAAAACCCCGGCCCCTGCTTAAGGATGTGTCACTTTTCGGTTCCTGACCGCAGATTGTTCACTGCCTGGCCGGTTGCGGCGCTGTGGGCAGGTTCACTGTGCATCGTCCCTGGGCGGTGAAGTTTTTTCCTGTCAGGGCTTCGACAAAGGTCGCGCGGATCGTTATGTCCGAGTGGGCGGGCGCACCTTGCTGCCAAGGGCATTCGAATACGTAGCGGTTGGTGAAGATACCGCCGAACCAATACTTTCCGATGGTATCGACGCCGAAGTGGTACTCGCCGATGCGGTTGTTGTCCCCCGTCTCAGCCAGGTCGTACAGGGCGATTGTGACGTCGCCGGCGGCCTTGATAACGCTGCCGGCGGTGTCGATAGGCTGGAGCAAAACCCTTACGCCTTCATGGGCCCCGGTTGCGTTTGAGCCGTACCCGCCGGTATGGCTGCTCAGTCGGATCCGCTCGACGCGAAACAACTTCTCCAACCGATCTGGCCCGAAGGCCTGCAGTTGGCGGACTTGCTGAGCTTGCGCATCGTTGGCCAGCCGAAGGGCCACCACCTCCATGCGGAGCTCGTTGATCTGCTTGTCCTGCTCGACTGACTGAGTGGCAAGTGCGTTTGACTTCCGGCCTGAGTCGACACAGCCCACGAGAAAGGCACTCACCGCCAATAGTACCAAGAAACGATTGGCGGACGCCGGTGTTTGTTTTTCGATTTGCCTCACCAGCCGTCTGTACATAGGAAGATAGCTACTTATTTTCCTTCTGCTGCGATTGCGGCATTGCCCGCAGAATCTGGTCGGCGACGCCGTATTCGACCGCTTCTTCTGCCTGGAGCCACTTGTTGCGGTCACAGTCAGTCTCGACCTGTTCGATTGACTTGCCGGATTCCTCGGCGAGAATTTCGTACAGCCGTTTGCGCAGGCGTATGATCTCGCGCGCCTCGATGTCCAGGTCGCTGGCCGGTCCTGTCACCACTCCACGGATCAACGGCTGGTGGATGAGCACTCGGCTGTTAGGCAGGACGCTTCGTTTGCCGTGCGCACCTCCTGCCAGCAGCACTGCGCCCATGCTGGCGGCCATGCCGATGCACGTCGTCGCCACATCGCAACGCACGTGCTTCATGGTGTCGTAGATCGCCAACCCGGCCGAGACGCTGCCGCCCGGAGAGTTGATATACAGTTGGATGTCGGCCTTGGGATCGTCGTTTGAGAGAAACAGCAGTTGTGCCACGACGAGATTAGCCGTCGTGTCGTCCACGGCATCGCCAAGGAAAATGATGCGATCCTTGAGCAGTCGGCTGTAAATGTCGTAACTGCGTTCTCCACGCCCGCTCTGTTCGACAACTATGGGTACCAGGGTTTGATTCACTGCCATGGTTGTATCCGTCGATGGTTAATTGGTCTATGGGCTCTTGGTCTGTGCAGTAGCTTGGATGATCTCGTCAACCAGTCCGTATTCCTTCGCCTCGGTCGGGCTCATGTACCGGTCCCGTTCGGTTTCCTGCTCGATCTGCTCGACCGTCCGGCCGGTCAGCTCGGAAAAGAGTTCGTTTAGCAGCCGTTTGGCTTTCAGTATTTCCTCGGCCTGTATCTGGATGTCGCTGGCTTGTCCGCTGACGCCGCCCCATGGCTGGTGGACCATGATCTTGCTGTGTGGCAGCGCGAAGCGTTTGCCCTTCGTGCCACATGCGAGAACCAATGCCGCGCCGCTTTGGGCCGTGCCAACGCAATACGTGGCCACGTTGCACGAAAGAAACTTAATCGTGTCGAAAATCGCCAGCGTGTCGTCCACGTTGCCGCCAGGTGAGTTGATGTACAGCCCAATGTCGCGATCCGCACTCTTGGCCTGCAATTCCAGCAGGCGCATGATAAGCCCGCCGGCGGTGCTGGGGGTGATCTCTCCCCAGAGAAACACGATCCGCTCCTCGGCCAGCCGTTCCTCCAGCGTCATTTCACGCCGGTACTGGTAGTCCGATCGCGGGGCGTTCATCGGCTGCTGCATAGTCATGACTACTTCCTTCCGCTCCATCGTCATTCAGGCGTCTTCTTCGGGGTTTTTGTTTTTGTTTTTGATTTTGTCATCGCTTTTTTTGGCTTCTCGTCCTTGGCGACCTGTGCCTCGGTGATATTAGCCATTTCCAGCAGCTTGTCGATCGTCTTTTGCTCGACTAATTGCACATTAACCTGTTCAAGTGTGCCCTGGCTGACCATCTCGCTGCGCAGCCGCTCCGGTCGGCGGTCCTGGCGGTTGGCCATATCGGCGATACGTGCGTTGACTTCGCCTTCCTCGACTGATATGCCCTCTGCCTCGGCGATTTTCGCCAGGATGAAGCTGACCTTCAGGTCCACCTTTGCCTGCTCGCCGGCCTGGGCTTCGAGCATCTCCAGGTTCTTCTCGATCTGCTCCCTCGGGACTCCGCGATACAGCAGCTCTACGTATCGCCGTTGAAGCATGCTGGCCGTGTGACGCGCCGCCAGCTGCTCCGGCAGCGGAACCTCGGTTTCCTTCAGCAGGAACTTGCAAACCTGATCCCGCATATACTGCTGTCGATCCCTGGCCAGTTGAGCCTCCATCATTCGTTTGATGTATTCCGTGAACTTGCCCACGTCTTCGAATCCGAACTCCTTTGCCAGTTCGTCGGTTAATTCCGGCACCTCAAGTTGTTTGACCTCTTTGACGGCGAGGGTGACCGTCACGTTCTTGCCCCGCCATGCTTCGTCTTCGTGGTTCTGTGGAACTGTGGCTTCAAGTGTTACGGTCTGGCCGGTTCGCACCCCCATAAGCTTCTCGTCGAGGTTCTCAAGCGGAATTCCATGCACCGCGGTCGGTGCGATATGCAGTTCGATGTTTTCCTCGGTCTGGTCGATGCCCTCGCCGGTCACCTTGCAGTTGGCCACGACAAGATCATCCTCACCTGCCGGCTCGGTCGTCGGGGCCAGTATGCCGCGGGAAGCAAGAATCCGCTTTGTACCCTTGGCGATGCTCTCGGGGGTTACCTGACTGTTGGGGGCTTGGACGGAAATGTCCTTGTAGTTCGGCAGGGCGAACTCCGGCGTGACCTCAACTTCCACGCTGAAGGTCAAGTTACCTGTCTCAGGCAACTCGATTTCGTCGAGCTTTATGTCAGGTTCGCCGAGGATGTTGAGCTTGTTCTTTTCGACCGCAGCGGCCAGTGACTCGCTAATCAGCCCGTTGCGAACGTCCTGGCCGGCCTCCTTGCCGAACCGCTTTTCGAGCAGTCTCCGCGGCGCGTGTCTGGCTCGGAAGCCCGGCACCTGGGCATTGTTCCGCAATTCACCGAAAATCTCGTCAAATTTCGCGTCGATCCTGGCGCGGACTATTTCTATGGTGATTTTCTTCTTAGCCTGCCCGCAGTCCTCAATGGTCACGATGTTTGGCGGCAGGCCATCGTCGGCGTCGCCCAGGGCTGCCGATTCCGTTTGTGCTTGCTCCGATTCGCCGCCGGCTTCGATTTCATCAGACATTTGGAGTTCACTCCGATAGACCCGAGCAGCGACCGACGCACGCGCGTCCCAGCCATTCGGGTACGCCGGCCCGCTCATTACGGGACCGAATTTAGGACTCTAGTGTAATTGTATGCAAAGGTCAACGGGGATTTCACAACAGCCGAATCTCAGGGTGCGGCTACCGTATCCACGTCCACTTTGGCCTGCTTGCCCGCCTTGGTATCGGGGTAGTCCTGGGCGCATTGCTTCAGCAACGCCACCCCTTCCTGACGCAAGCTTTGTTGCTGCGACTTGCGGCCAAGGAGAAGCTTGTTCCAGCCTTCATCGTACAATCTTTTGGCGTTGGCTTCGTCGGCACGGTTCGCCGATCCGTCCGATTCCCGCGAAGGTCCACCCATTGGCCCACTTGGGGCGGCCTTGGCTGTGGCCAGCGAGTAAGTGATGGCCGCCTGCAATTCCCATGATCGCGGATCACCAGCGAAAAGAACCTTGCCGCCCGGACCGATCACGCATGCCGTCGGCAGGGCGGTTATGTCGAACGGCTCCGGCACCGGCACCAAGCCGGGGTGGTCCCCGTAAAAAAACTGTAGCACCTTGGACTGGGCGGTTTCAACCATGGCCTTGGCGTCGGCGACAGTGACCGGACCGTCCAAGTTGACCCCCACCACGGTCACCGGCTCGCCTTCGTAGAGTCGTTTCCAGGCCATCTGTCGTAGGATGGCCTCGTTGGCTTCCGATTCTCCAGTAACTGTCATGGTGGCCCCAGGACCGGCAGACCTGGGGTTCCGAGCCGGGCCGCGCATGTCCGGCCCAAACGGCCCGGGCATATCCGGCATTGGCGGCATGCCTGGCATTGGCGGCATGCCTGGCATTGGCGGCATGCCTGGCATTGGAGAAAAGCTGCCTTGGTAGCGAGGCCTAGGCTGGGCGGCCTTGGCCGTGGGCTGACGCGCGCAGGCCCAGAAATCCAGCACCACCACGCTGCCGGCCTGCTTGGCAAGGTCCAACTGGCTGTCGTCGGAAAGCGGCAAGCTAAGCTGAACCTGCGAGCCGATTAGCGGAATGAAGCGCTTCCTGTATTCCGCCCACGGCCGCCAAGGTTCATGCGGCGATTGCGACATAGCATCAAGGGCCAACTCGACCTGCCGGCGGTCACCGGCGATGGCGTTGACGAACAGCACGTTTCGCAGGGCCACTGGATTCTCCGGCTCCAGTTCGCTCCATTGTGCCGCCGCTTGCTGTGCCAGCCGTAGATCGCCTACGGCCACCGCGGCGCGGGTGAGGGCCTTGGAGGCGAACACGTCGAGCGGAGCGGGCATTGGCTGACGGCCCTGCAGCAGCGGGCCTAGCTTCTCGACGGCCTCCAGGGCCGTCTTCGGTAACGGCTGCCCAGATCGCGCAATCTCGGCGTTGAGTTTCTTGGCCAATTTCACCAGTGGCTCGGGGTCGAATTTGTCCGGCTCTGAAGCCTGTGGTGGATATTGGCCAAAGGCAGGGGCGACCAGGGCTATCAGTAGCAGAAAAACTGCGTGTCTCATTTGCCCATCTCCATAAACGAGGCGGTTTCACCTCTAACAAAGATTCTATCGAGCTTGACTGCAACGAGAAAGACTCTTACAAACGTTTCCGCAGATTTCGCTGGCTGATCAATCGACCGGGAGTGACTGTGGAGACTACTTATGATGACGCACGACGAGCTATTGCAGGGTACTGAACGGCTTATCATGAGCAACTATGGCCGCGTGCCGGTGGCGCTGGTGAGGGCGTCCGGTGCGAAGCTATGGGA
>JABMQG010000178.1 GCA_013203365.1 Planctomycetota bacterium
TCGCCAACTGCTGGTACTGCTGGGAATCAAGGGCAACTGACGCCAGTACTACATCGACGATCCGCACAAACCCGCCGAGATCGCTAACAAGTTCCGGACCCCGCGGTTCGGCCTGAAGCTGGCCAATTTCGGACCACCCCAATGTACGGTTCTTTCTCTGGGGCACATTCTTTCCGCCCTAAGCTGCTGCTGCTGCTGCGCGGGAAGTCCATTGAGGGCCCCAATTACCTATCTTCTACCGTATGCCTGGTTTGTCAATCTGCGATGTGAATCGTATGTTTCTATAGTGAACTCATATTGTAGGGGCATGGGTTGACTCGTGTGTGTGTGGGCTGCCTTCGGAGGCGGCAAGGAAGAAAGTTCCTTGAATAGCCGAGGGTAGGCCATGACAGCCAGACAATTATCCATTCCAACGATAGAGAACCTGGAGCCGCGGGTACTTCTCAGTGATACACCCATTGCGAGCCTCCTTGCCAATTACCAGGCTTTGGACGTCAGTCCCACCGGCAGCATGTCTGTTGCAGGGGAACTTATCGCCGACAGCCCGGAATATGCCTATCAATTCACCGCTCCGGCCAAAGGCCGAGTGAACATTCAAATGAACGCCCTCGGCGGCGACCTCGACACTCTTTTGAATGTGTACAACAGCAAGGGCAAACGCATCCGCCGCAACAATAATGCCGCCAAAGGACAAACCGACAGCAAAATCCGGCTGAAAGTCAAGGCCGGGCGTACCTATTACATCGTAGCCGACAGCGCTAAAGGTAGCCTCGGCCAATACGAACTGGTCCTCACCAGCGATCCGGTTGACGACTATGGCGATAACGTCGATTCGGCCAAACCGGTCAAGGTAAGAAAAAACGGTAAAGCCGTAAAAAGTGGCAAGGTCAACTACGGTAGCGACGTCGATGTGCTGGCAGTGACGGCCAGTAAGACCGGCACCATGTCCGTCACAATGGCACGCCTCGGCCGACGGGCCAGCCTCGACTGTGACCTGGAAGCTTGTGACGAGGCAGGCAACCTGCTGGCACAAAACGCCGGCTTCGGCAGCCAGCAGTCGGTCGTCACATTCAACGTAATCGCCGGTCAGACCTACTATCTCAAGGCCGCCGGCGTTAATGAGAGCGTCGGTAGATACCGTGTCCGCATCCTCACGAGCAGCCCGGCACCCAGTCCCCTACCTGACCCGACGCCCCAGCCCGACCCGACGCCCGAGCCTGATCCGATACCCGAGCCGGACCCACAGTTCGAGCCAGGCTCAACAGTCGCTACGCAGGTTCTCTACGCCGACGGGCTGGCCCAACTGCTGGTGCTGGGCACCGACGGCAATGACAGCATCACTCTGACGCAATTGGCCGGGTTGACTACGCTGACGACGCAATCCGGCGGCGAAACATTCGAAGATGCCTTCTCTGAAATAATAATCTACGGTTTTAGCGGCGACGATGTTATCCGCACAACCTATTCGGTTTCCACAAACATGTGGGTATACGCCGGCGCCGGTGCAGATACCATCTTCGACGCCGGCACTGGCCGGGCTACATTGCATGGCGGCGCAGGTGACGACTTGTTGGTCAGCATCGGCGGTGCGAACGACGCCCTGACAGGCGGCGAAGGATTCGACAGCTTCTGGATCGACTCAACCGATTCCGTCTTCGACGCCAGCACAACCGAAAGATCAGCCTTGGCCGTGCACCAGGTAACTGAGTTCTATCAGCCGTATGCCGCCAGCCCCGCAGACGCCGACTACGTCAGCCTCCAGATCGCCGGCCAGCCCCTGCGCGACCCGACCGTAACCGGCTACGCCGCCGGCTACGCTAACTTCGCCTCAGTACCGCTGTTTGTCGATGGCCCGCAATACGACGACATAGAACAGGGCTACATAGGTGACTGCTACTACCTGGCTTCGCTGGCCGGGTACGCCCAGACCGATCCTGACATCATCACTCAAATGATCGCCCCGCTGGGTGACGGGACTTATGCCGTCCGCTTCTTCCGAAAGGGCCGGGAG
This sequence comes from Planctomycetota bacterium, assembly GCA_013203365.1. Taxonomy (GTDB): domain Bacteria; phylum Planctomycetota; class Phycisphaerae; order SM23-33; family FEN-1343; genus JABMQG01. The sequence continues at coordinate 2,012 of JABMQG010000178.1, forward strand.
GTCTACCTCAGAATCGATGCCGATCTGCCCGTGAGATACGATGGATCACTCGCCTACGCATCCTTAGGCGCCGACGGGGAGGCATGGGTGCCGTTGGTGGAGAAGGCCTACGCGTACTTCCGCTACGACAGTAATTCCTACGCCTCCATCGAGGGCGGGTGGATGACCACGGTCTATAGCGAAATCACCAATCTGTCGACGGCCCTGCGGTGGACCAGCAGCAGGTCGGCCAGTGAAATCTACGCCTACATTGCAAATAACCTGCAGGCCGGCCACGCCGTCAGTCTAGGCTCTCGCGCCGGCGGTGCCGGGCCGATCGTTGGCTCGCACGCTTATGCGGTCCTGTCGACTCGCACCGAGGCCGGGTTGAAATACGTCACAGTCCACAACCCATGGGGAGTCGACGGCCGCCCTTACGACGCCAATCCCTACGACGGTGTGCTTGAAATCACCGCCGAACAACTGAAAGACGCATTCATAGCCGTCGCCGTCAGCATCGCTTGACATCGGCCACCGTGCCTGCACCCCGACCGGCTCTCGTGACGTGCGGACCTGCATGGCCCCAACACGCCGAACCAACACGCCGGTCCCGTTCCCGCAGACTCATCTCGATCCGGTATCCGCTCTCCTTAGAAAGCGGACAGTTCTACTTTGGTAAGACAGCCAGGGCTTGTTGCACTTGCCAGCAGCGCCGTCAGTGCAATACAATCATATCGCTAGTGTTGTTCGCGTAAGGTTGCTTCGCCGACGCCGGGTTAAGGGGCTTGTTGTGGCGGCCGATGTTGCAGTGATCGGCTTGGTTTTTCTTTTTTTGCGCCCGTAGCTCAATTGGATAGAGCAGTGGCCTTCTAAGCCGCAGGTTACAGGTTCGAGCCCTGTCGGGCGTAGTGACTTTCCTTGTCATGGAAACAAGGTTGTTTCCTTTGTTCTCAAAGCCCTTCTGAGTGTTAGCGCCGTATGTATCAGTATCTTGGCTCGGCAATACAGATTGGCCCGAACGCGTGGTGCATTCGGCGAAAGTGGACCCACGGCGGTCGTGGGCGGAAGATTGAATGAGATATGTCGGTTCAGGCATGGAGATAGCGTGATGAAGCGTCGCGAATTTCTGAAAGATACTGTCAGCCTTGGAGCTGGGATCTCGATGGGCCGACTCATGCCTGGAGAGGAGTCGGTTGCCTCAACTGGCGCAGATACGGGCAAAGGAAACGCACCGTCGTTGCCGCGTCGGCCATTCGGTGAGACAGGAATAGAGCTTTCGATTATCGGCTTCGGCGGGATCGTCGTGATGAAGGCCGAGCAGAATCACGCCAACAAGCTGGTAGCTGAGGCCGTTGAGAGGGGGGTGAACTATTTCGACGTAGCGCCGACATACGGCGACGCGGAGTTGAAGCTGGGTCCGGCCTTGCTGCCTTATCGCAAGAACGTGTTCCTTGCCTGCAAGACTACGGAACGCAAGCGGGATGCCGCGGAAAGCGAGCTGAAGCGATCCCTGGAGCGACTTCGCACGGATTACCTGGACTTGTACCAGTTGCATGCGCTGGAAGACCTGAAGACAGACGTAGACGTCGTTTTCGGCCCTGGCGGTGCAATGGAGACATTCCTGGCGGCGAAGAAGGCTGGCGTGGTCCGGCACCTTGGGTTTTCGGCGCACTCCGTGGAGGCCGCCCTGGCCGCGATGGACCGATACGACTTCGACTCGGTTCTCTTCCCAATCAATTTCGCTTGTTTCCACGCCGGCGATTTCGGCCCGCAGGTTATTGCCAAGGCCAAGTCGAAGAACATCGCGCGGCTGGCGCTTAAGGCCATGGCTCAGTGCCCGTGGCCGGATAAAAATGCCCCCGAGCGTGCGCGGTTCGCAAAATGCTGGTATCGTCCGCTGATCGATCCGGCGCAGGCTGCGCTGGGCCTGCGATTCACGCTCAGCCAGCCTATCACGGCGGCGGTTTCACCAGGGGAAGAGACGCTATTTCGGTTGGCCTTGGATTTGGCGATGGATTTCAAGCCGCTGACGCCAAGCGAAGAAAACCAAGTCAAGACGTGGGCGAAGAAGGTGGCCCCGATTTTCAGCTACAAGGGTCGGCAGGAAGCCAAACCCTGATCACCAGACGATCCGCTAGTTACCGCTTGTTGAGGACTTCTTGCTCATAGCTGCGCACCTCGTCCAGCCAGGCCATTGCGACGGGGGCGTTTTTGCTGAGGCAGTAATAGTCCCAGACGGGGCCGAAGGGAAGGCTCTTGGTTTCTTCCATCAATGCAAGCCGACCGGTCAGGTCGCCCTTGGCCTCCATATTCTGGATCATGCTTGTGGGCTCCAGCATGGCGGCCAGGAGGGCCTTGAGCATGTTTCGCGCACCGATGACCCAGGCGGCTATGCGATTGATGCTGGCGTCGAAAAAGTCCAGGCCGATATGCACCCGGTGGAGGAAGTCCCCTCGCACCAACTCCCTGGCGATGGCAAACAGTTCGTCATCAAGCGCGACGACGTGGTCGCTGTCCCATCGCACCGGTCGGCTGACGTGCAAAAGGATGCGGTCGAGGAAACACAGTACGCTGGATATCTTGTCGCTGATTACCTCGGTGGGGTGAAAGTGGCCGCTGTCCAGGCACAGCAGTTTGCCTCGGCTGACGGCGTAGCCCATGTAGAACTCGTGGCTGCCGACGACGTAGCTCTCCGAGCCTATGCCGAAAAGCTTCGGCTCTACGGAGTCGAGCACGTATTTCGTGTCGGCTTTTTCGGCGAACACCTGATCGAGCGACTCGATGAGCCGCCGACGGGGGGCCAGGCGGTCTGCTGGGGTATCCTTGTAGCCGTCTGGGACCCAGACATTGTTGACGCAAGGCGAACCTAGCTGTCGGCCTATCTCGGCGGCGATCCTGCGAGATGCCCTGCCGTGCTCAATCCAGAACTGGCGGATGGCCTTGTCCGGATGAGAAAGGGTAAAGCCGTCGAGCGCCTTGGGGTGGGAGAAGAATGTCGGGTTAAAGTCCAACCCGGCCAGCCGGCCCTTGGCCCAGTCGATCCATGGTTGGAAATGCTTCACCGTGATTTGGTCGCGGTCGACGAACTTGTCTGCGTTGTCGAGGTAGGATGCGTGGAGGTTCAGCCGATGCTTCCCTGGAATAAGGCTGACGGCCTTTTCAATGTCGCCTTGGAGCTCGTCAATCGTGCGGGCCTTGCCAGGGTAGTTTCCGGTGGCCTGGATGCCGCCTCCGGTAAGAACGGCGCCGGGCCTTTCGAGGCCTCCCAAGTCGTCTCCCTGCCAGCAGTGGATGGATATGGCGATGGTCTGGAGAATCCGCATTGCTACTTGGGCGTCCACGCCAAGTTCGGCGTAGCGTTGCCTTGCCAGTTCGTAGGCCTGCTCGATCTGCTTGTCTTTAGGCACAATGGTTCTCCGCATTCGAGGCGGCACCCGAAGCATATCGGGGGCGATACCGTCTCAATTGAACCCGTTTGCCGCGTCAAACGCAACGGCGATGTGAGACCGGCTTCATTAACATGAAAACAAGCTTGCTATTGCCCCGGATTTCCTAGATGAACACCACAGTCCATGTATAATAAAACGCCGTTTGCCAAACGTGCCGGCCGGCGGAGGTCATAAGGGAAATCCGCTCCAAGCAAGCACCAGGCTGCCCCAGATAGCGGCCGAACGAAACCAGGAGATGTTTCGATGTCGATAACGCCTTGTCGGACCAAGTGGAAAGGGACATTGACCGATCGCGAACGGTTCAACAACCAGATGCACTACAGGCCCGTGGACCGCTGCTTCAATATGGAATTCGGGTATTGGGATGAGAACTTCCGGCAGTGGCCGCTTTTTACGGAAAATGGCATACAAAACAACGACCAGGCGGAGGTCTTCTTCAACTTCGACGTCATCAAGACCATCGGCGGGAATTTGTCGTCGTCCTCAGCGATAAATCCGTTAGTGGATATGAATCCGCCGTTCCCATGGGAGCTCATCGAGGAGACACAAACCAGCAAGATCATTCGCAATTCCGACGGCCTGCTCGCCGAGCTGCCAAAGGATGGGCACGACACCATACCGCACTTCATCAAGTCCTCTATCGTCACACCGCATGACTGGCAACAGGTCAAGGCAGAGCGTTTCCGGCGCGACGACCCGGCACGAAGTATCGACGTCGAATCGCTCAAACGCCTGCACCCACCAGACAGGGATTATCCTTTGGGAGTGGACTGCGGTTCGATGATCGGCCGAATACGCGATATGCTGACGTTCGAAGGGCTGGCCTATGCCACTTACGATTACCCCAAGATGGTCGAGGACATGGTCGAAACACGCTGCCAACTAGTTGAGGACGCACTCGACCAGCTGCTGGCATACCTCGATTTCGATTTCGCCACCGGCTGGGAGGATATCTGCTTCAAGAACGGCCCGATCGTCTCGGTGGGCTTCTTCCGCGATGTTATCGTCCCGCGATACAAGCGAATCGGCGCCAAGCTCAAGGCCCACGGAGTGGATATCTGGTACACAGACTGCGACGGCGACGTCAGACCCATCCTGCCCCTGATGATGAAAGGCGGCATCAACTGCCTCATGCCTTTCGAAGTCAACAGCTGCGAACACCCGGCTGAATTGCTTAACGACTTCGGCAGGGAACTCCGCATCATGGGCGGATTCGACAAGATCCAACTCGGCAAGGGGCCTAAGGCCATCAAGGCCTACATGCAGTCGCTGGTTCCGCTGGTCCAACGCGGCGGATACATACCATTCTGCGACCACCGCTGCCCACCTAACGTCAAGCCCGAGGACTACTTGTATTACCTGGACCTGAAGGAACAAACCTTCGGCATGAAGTAGAATCCCTGATAGCAATGAACCCCCGCACCAAGACGCCACAGAGGGGTCGGTTTCCGAAAAGTCCTTTGACCTTTTAAGTGCCGAGTGCGAGGATTGCGACGTATTTGGCGGCCGGTGAGTGTGCCGGCCTGTATTTTTGGGAGATGGAGTCATGAAACTCGCTGTTGATATTGGCGTTGCCTGGCGGAACCCGCCTTCCTTCTACCGCAGCGCCCCGTTCTGGTCGTGGAACAGCAAGCTGGCTCCCGAGCGGCTGTGCCGGGCAATACAAAGCATGCACGATGCCGGCATGGGAGGGTTTTTCATGCACAGCCGCTATGGGCTGAAGACCCCTTATTTGTCCGGCGAGTGGTTTGAAGCGGTATCCGCCTGCGTTGAAAAGGCCCGGTCGCTGGATATGAAGGCCTACCTGTACGACGAGGACCGCTGGCCGTCCGGTTTCGCCGGCGGGCTGGTCACACGCGAAAATAAGCGATTTCGTTCGCACCAGCTGAAGACCAATACAAACCCCCTGCCGGCCGAGGGGGCCGAGCGGATCGCCGTTTTTTCGCTGGAGCTGGACGGGCAAGGTCGCCTGACAGGCTACAAGCCCATGCCGGTCGAGGCGAAGGTGCCCCCGGCCGGCAGCGTCGTGGCCTTTGATGTGGAGGCCGCCGAGTGCTCCGCCTGGTACAACGACGGGGCCTACCTGGACACGCTAAACGCTGAGGCGGTGGCGGAGTTTGTCCACGTCACCCATCAGGCGTACGCCGATCGTTTCGGCAAGGATTTCGGCACTGTCATCCCGGCCATCTTCACGGACGAGCCAAACCACGGCTATGTCTTCTTCCTCGGCCAGGGGCAGGGGCAGTTCGTGCCATGGACGGCGAACTTGGTCGGGCAGTTCAAGACACGTCGTGGCTACGATATCCGCGAACACCTGCCGGAACTCTTCCACGACCTGCCAGGAGCGAATTTCTCCAAGTTGCGCTACGACTACTACCGCACCGTAACGGAGCTGTTCGTGGAAAACTTTACCAGACAGATCGGCCGGTGGTGCGATAAACACAAGATTGCACTGACAGGGCACATGCTCGCCGAGGAAACCCTCCACTCGCAGATCGCCTGCGTCGGGGCGGCGATGCCTCACTACGAGCACATGCAGTGGCCCGGGATCGACATCCTTATGGACCAGTCGAACGAGCTGGCGACCGCCAAGCAGACGGCCTCCGTGGCCGACCAGTTGGGTAAGGAGCGGGTGCTGAGCGAGCTGTACGGCTGCACCGGCTGGGATTGGCCTCTGGAGGGCCATAAGTTCGTGGGCGACTGGCAGTACGCCGTCGGCGTGAATTTCCGCTGTCCACACCTGACCCATTACAGTCTGGCCGGCGGGGCGAAACGCGACTACCCGGCCAGCATCTGCGCCCACAGCCCGTGGTGGAAATACTATCACGTTGTGGAAGACTATTTCGCCCGCCTGAGCCTTATGCTTACTCAGGGCCGACCTGTACGCGATGTGTTGATCATTCACCCGGTGGAAAGCGCCTGGGGCCTGTTCGGACCGACAGCCTGGACCCAGGGCAGCGACGTCGACAAGATGAACGCGGAATTTGAGGCCTTGTTCCGTACGCTCACCATGGAGCACTACGACTGGGACTTCGGAGACGAATCCCTGCTGGCCAAATACGCCAAGGTCGGTCCGAAGGGCTTTAGAGTTGGCAAGCTTGTCTACCAGCTCGTCGTCGTCCCGCCCACGGTGACGCTGAGGGCCGGCACGGTTTCGCTGTTGGAAAAGTTCGTCAACGAAGGCGGAAAGGTGCTCTTTGCAGGGCAGGTGCCCACGCACGTCGACGCCAAGTGCAGCGAGAGACCGGCCCAGTTGGCCAAATTGGCCGCCAGATGCTCCCAAATGCCGGAAGAGTTCACCGGTGCGGTCGGCCGGCTTATCGACCGGCGGGTGAGCGTCACTGAGGACGGCAAGGAATTCCGCGACGTCTGGACCATGCTGCGGAAAGTCACGGGCGGTCAGCTGTTGTTCCTCCACGGCCACGATCGCAAGTCGGCCCATATGCTACGCGTCAGCGTCAAGGGCAAGGGCCCTGTGGTTCGTTGGGACCCCATGAGCGGCAAAAAGGTTCGGGTGAAATCGAAGGTGAAGTGCGACCGGATCGAGTTCGACCTGGAACTGTCGGCCACGGGCTCGGCCCTGCTTAGCTTGGCCCTTCCGGCGTCAGACGCCGCCAAGGCCCAGGCCGAGCCGGTCATCAAGAATACCCAGGAACTCAACGGCCCGTTCGAGATCGAGCTGACGGAGCCCAACACCGTGCCCCTGGACTACTGCACGTATCGCCGGCAGGCCGGCCAGTGGTCGCAACCCATGCACTCACTCAAGGCCGACGAACTGATCCGCAAGCAGTTCGGCCTGGGCACACGCCTGGGCGGCGAGCAGCAACCATGGTACCTCTATGCCACCGGCGTGGTGGATACGGCCCCGCGAGGGCCCTTCCAGATCCGCCGAAGCTTCCACGTAACCAAGATGCCTGCCTGCTGCAAACTGGCAATGGAGGCACCGGAAGACTACCGCCTGAGCGTCAACGGAAAGGCGGTGGGATCGCCGGATGGCTACTGGGTGGATGAGGACATCAAGACCATCGATATCACCTCGCTGCTGAGGACCGGCGAGAATGAGATTCTGCTGGACTTCGACTATCGGCCGGACATGGAAATCGAGGACATGTACCTGCTGGGCGATTTCGGCGTGGGCAAGATCGACGCGGGGCAACCTGGCCAGCCGGGAAACGTCACCCTGGTGGGTGCGCCAGTGAGCCTGAGCGTTGGGTCCTGGATCGGGCAGGGGCTGGACTACTACGGAGCCGCCGTGATGTACAAGATGAAGGTCACCAAGCCCGCCACCGGCCGGGTGCGGATCGTCCTGCCGGGTATCGCCTGCACCGCCGCGGCCATCCACGCCGGCGGCGAGACGTTCGCCCTGCCCTGGGGACCATTCCAGGCCGACGTTACCGACGCTCTGACGGAAGGCGAAAACGAGGTTGTGGTGGAGGTCATAGGCGGGCGGAAGAACATCATGGGCCCGCTGCACACCGACTGGAAGGCCGGGACGGGCGGCGGCGACTTCGACCCCAATCAAAAGGACTGGACAACGGACTATCATCTCGTCCACCATGGGCTGACGGCGCCCGTGGTGGTGCAGATTCTGAAATAGACGCCGGATTTCTCGCAAACCGCCACGTTTGCCGCCGATTCACTGGAGTAAACTTATGGAATACCACCGTATTGCGGACACGGATCTGAACCTTTCGGCGCTGTGCTACGGCATGATGTCGTTCGGCACGGAGTTGAAGGGCCAGGATGCAGACCGCATGTACATCGCCTTCCGGCAGGCCGGAGGGAACTTCTTCGATACGGCCCATTGCTATGCGTTCTGGCTTCCTGACGGCCTGGGCGCCAGCGAACGGGAGTTGGGCCAGTGCCTGCGAAGGCACGGCGATCGCGACCAGGTCGTAATCGCTACCAAGGGCGGTCACCCGGCACACGAGCAGGGCTACCCCCGGCCGGACCGATACCTTTCGAGCGAGGTCATCGCCTCGGATATTACGGAAAGCCTCCAACGGCTGGACGTGGAGATGATTGACCTGTACTACCTCCACCGCGACGACACACGCGTCAGTGTCGGCGAGATCATCGAGACCCTCAACGCGGAGATCGCCGGCGGGCGTTTGCGATACTTGGGGGCGAGCAACTGGTCGATCCGACGAATTGCCGAAGCCAACGACTATGCACGCTCGCACGGCCTGCGCGGGTTCGTGGCCTCGCAACCCCAATGGAACCTGGCTAGGTCCAACGCCGGCCCGCCGAAGTCCGACCTCGATATGCGATCCTTCAGCGACGAGGACGCCCAGTGGCACGCGGGGCAGAATCTGGCGGTGATTCCGTACTCTCCGACGGCGTGCGGCTACTTCGCCACGGACGGCAAGGCCGACCGGTTCTCCTTCGACAATCCCGTCAGCCGCACCCGTCTGCAACGGACGCAGCAGTTGGCAGCCGAACTTGGCTGCACGCCCAACCAGGTTGCGTTGGCCTACCTCAGGCAACAGCCGTTTGTCGTCATCCCGATCATCGGCACGAAGCAGATGCCGCACCTGCTTGACGCCCTAGGGGCGCTGCGGGTGAAACTGACGGCCGACCAGGTCCGCTGGCTTTGCGGGCCATAACCTTCGCCAAGTCCCTTCTGTATCCGCTGTAACATGAACCCCTCCACAAGAAAGGATTTGTGCAGTTCAGGCTGAACCGGTATACGAAGATGCAGGATGAAGAGGAATCTTGACTTTGCTTTGTGGTTTCAAACTGTAAAGAAGGTGGGCAGATGAAGCGTTTGGCCGTCGCGTTATTATGCGTCCTGTCGGTCGGCGGGTGCGGCTGGATGGGGTGGCTTGGCCGGGACAAGCCGGCACAGGTGCCGGTTGCAGGCCAGGGTGATGCCGCCAAGTCGTCATCTGTGCTTTCGCTGGGCGCTGGGCAGTCGGAGGCAAAGGCAAGCCCGGCGCCGCAGACCAGACCCGCGCCGTACGAGGGTTACGAACTGGTTGGTGGGCCGAAAGTGGTCGATGCCGTTGCGCTTGTCGTGAACGGCCGAAGCATCAGTGTTAACGACGTGCTGTCCCCGCTTCGTCGGCAGTTGAAGTCGATCGGGGCCAGTGGCGAGTTGTCGGCGTTTGTGGACGCCGCCAAGCGGATTATCAAGGACGAGTTGCTCCGCCAGGTCGGAATGGAGCTGGTGCTGGCCGAGGCCGAGCGTATATTGACGGACCAGGAAAAAGACTATCTTAAGCAAGAGGTGGAATCGCGCGTGCATGAGATGGTGGTGGAGTCAGGGGGGTCGAAAACGAAGCTGGTGGAGTCTCTTGCCGCCGAGGGCGACTCGCTGGAGGAGTTGACTAAGGTCCTTGGCCGTCAAATGATCAGCCGATATTACCTTCAGAAAAAGTTCCTGCCGCAACTGGGCGCCACTCGGCTGCAAATTTGGGAATACTACCAGTCGCACAAGGATGAGTTTTGTTCGCCGAAGATGGTGAAGATGCAGATTCTGGTCTTTCCGTTCGAGGCGTTTGTTTCTGCTGTTTCTACAAAAAACCCGACGCCCGTGCAGATGGCGGTGGCCAAGGCCGCCGAGGCGCGCAAGCGAATCATCGGCGGCGAGGACTTCACCGCCGTGGTGAAGGATATGGCCGTTAGCGAAGCCTATCAGTCAGGGCAGGCTGGCATCTACGATTACATGCCGGCGGGCAGCCTTCGCGAGGAGAAGGTCGAGGCCGTGGCCTTCGCCGGCAATGTCGGGCAGGTCAGCGACGTCATCGAGGGCGAAAAGGGGGCGTTTATCGTCAAAACGCTTGATATCAAGCCGGAGAATATCACGCCTTTTCAACAGGCACAAAGGGAGATAGACGATAAAATTCGTGACGTGCAATACAGGAAGCTGACGTCGGAGTACTTGCAGGAACTCCACAAAAAAGCCATGATCATGGAATCAGAAGCATTCCAAGAGCTTCTCCTGACCCGCGCGGTCCAGATGTATCACATGCAAAAGTAAGATGGCAGGTTGCATTCAGAGCCTATCCTAATAATCCCTCGTCGGCCCGAGGGCGAGCGAAACGCCGAGATGCAAGGAGTGCGAAGCAGGCAACCTTCGACGGTTGCCGATGCAGCACGACGCCGCAGATCGGCGTTGCA
>JABMQG010000179.1 GCA_013203365.1 Planctomycetota bacterium
AAGGCCTTGCACAGCTCGGTCCAAAGCTGCTGGGGCTTCTGTGGCCACTGCTCCTCGCCGGCAACAGCCATGAACCGCAGGAACTGCTGATATCCGTCACTGTACAGCGGCTCTCGGCCCATGGACTCGATTCGTTCAAGGGCATCGCGCATCGCCGGTTCGGGATCGGCCTGCCGCAACGCCCTGGCGATTATCGGCATGAAGTACATCTCGTCGCTCATCGGCCTACCTCCTCGCAGGTGGGCGGCCCGGTAAGGTTCCGAACCTGCGGCCATACGCCGGCCTGCTTGGCCGCCTCGACAAATGCTGTGTGGTTAGACAGTGTGTGTGCCACATTGACCCACAGGTCCGGCGGCCTCGCTGTCGTGCCTGTGCGCCAGCGTCCTCCCGCAAAACGGCTGAAGGTCGGCTCGCTCAGCCCGAACTTTTTCGCCAGCCGTTTTTCCTCGTATCCGTCTTCGCACAGATCCTCGAAGATATTCAGGATTAGCCGTCTTAAGGCAGTTTTGCCCAACGCCCGGATGGCCCAGCGCTGCTCCTGGATGTTTTCGGTTTTTTCGTCGGCAACCACCCGTGCCAGGCCGTGGACACTGATTTCGTCATCAAGTGTTGGCTTGACCTGGGTGGCTCGGTAATCGTGCCCGATCTCTTGAGATTCCTCATCTTCCAGCGGCACATGGCGCGGAACGCCCAGCTTCGCATCGACGATCGCCTGAACGCGATATCTCTCGCCCGACCGGGCCGGATCGGGATCGTCCACGTTGGCCTCCAGCCAGGCCCTGCGCCCACGACCGGGCATCGATGTAGGCATCCACAGGTAGATCGCTCCGCCGTCGACGCACCAGGCATATCGTGACCTCGCCGCATTGGTGTTCCGCTTGGCCTGAAGGCAAGAGAGCCGAAAATGCCGCAGCACCAACCGCTGTAGGATTTGCGCTGCGGTGATCTCCTGCTCGAGCGGGCTATCTGCGAGGCCGTTTTTCGTAAGTCTTCTCATTACGTTCACGAAGTGCTCGAAGTAATAGCGGCAGTCCGGTCCGGATGATTTCAGGGCGAGTGATCGGTCGCCGGGAGGAATGTTGGCGAACTTGTCGACGGTCAGGTCGTATGCCTCTTCCAGTACGGCAATGTTGTGCCCGGTGAAGCTTGTCGCCCACGGCGTATCGCAAAGCCCCTCCAGAAACTCCGCGAAGAGCATTGGCCTGCCGCCCCGCAGCCGGAATAGCGATCTGTGATTGTGGAATTCGGCCAGGGCCGTCCTGTCGTCCGAGCGCGCGATCCGCTCTGCCAGTTCCGCAAGCGGCATGCCGGCGCTAGGGCGCGATTCTTTGCTACATAGGACAGAAGAATATGCTTCAGCCGCTTTCATGCACGTTCACCTCCTTGCGGGGCCGCTATCATTCGGGCCATCTCTTCGAGGTAATCATCAACGCCGCGTGCGAGCGCCATGGCCCGGCTGCTGTCCCCGGCGGCTATTGCCTCGTCAATGAACCGCCGTGACCCGCTCAGTTGCTCCAGGACCTTGGCCACGAAATGTGCAGCATTCTCCGCCTGACGTGCGCCGGGGTTCAGATGCCTAGCCTCCTGGAACCATGAACGGGCCGCCGACCAGTCGCTACGGCGGGCCGCTGCCGTGCCCTCCTGCATCGTCTGGCGATATTGTCTCGCCTTGGCCCCGAGCCTGACCTGGATTACGTACCCGCCGGGATGGCCTGGATAGGTCTCCACTGCCTCGCCCAGCAAGGCACCGAGCTCGTCGAGATTGCGGTCATCCAAGCCTTGCTCGATGGCTGTGTAGAGCCTGTCGGCCTGCTCACGCCGCCTTTCGAGTTCCTCCAGCATCGTGCCAGCATCCTCGTGGTCGGGGCACTTGCGGCGCAGCTGGCGGCACAGGCGCTCCGCATCGTCGAATCGGCCTTCCTCCACGCAGCGGCCTGCCTGCCGCCACAACTGGTTCACCTGCAGGCTTTCAGCGGCGGCCGAGGGACTATCCAGCCGGCCTTCCAGGTCGTCCAGCAGGTCCTGAACTGTCTGATAACGATTAGCGGGGTTCTTTTCGAGGCACCGGTTTATGACGCGGGCCTCGATCTCCGTGGCCTCGGGCGGGTGCGGGACCGGCAGATGTGCGCAGCTCCCATCAAACGGGAGCCGTCCTTGCGGATGGACGATCTCGTAGAGGAGAACTCCCAGGCTGTAGATGTCGACCCGCGGGTCCAAGTCATCCGGATGCTGTACGGCGAATTGCTCAGAGCTCATGTACTGCGGTGACCCCAAGCCGATCGGTGAAGAACATGTGCGATTAGAGACCAAGTACCTGATGAAAGCTGAGGTGCCGATGTTCGACACTTTCAACACACCTCTGACGAACGAGAGATTCTCAGGCTTGAGATCCAGGTGAAACATGCCCGCATGGTGACTAGCCGCCACTCCCTCACACATCTGCTTGAAGTGGGCAAGACCTTCCGTTCGTCGGGTATGCCGATCATTGATGTGCTCGTCCAACCAGTCTCGGAACGTGCCGCCATCGGCGTATTCCATCGACAGGACGAGGAACTGACTTCCGCCCCAGCCAACGATGTGCAGGCCGTAGACCTTCAGCACATGCCGATGATCCTGGATTCGATCATACGAAGCCCTCTCTCTCTGCAACTGCTCGGGCGGGACCTGGCAGCTGAGCGGGCCAATGTCGATTACCTGGACGGTGACGTCATGTCCTCTGACCGTGTCGTGTGCAAGATAGACATCTCCAAGGCTTCCACCACCCAGATGCCGCCTGATGATAAACTGCCCAAACCGCACATCAGGCTCCAGCATGGAGGTGTAGGTTATCTTTCCGAGCGAGGGGAACATACGCGGCTTGGTCGTTCCGGTCGCAACACCGATGGATTCGCTATCTTGCTCACGAAACTGTGACATGTTGCATCCTTTCATTCGCCGGGTGCGAAAGCGCCTCGGTATGCAGCCGGCGAAGGGCGAGGCTCAGCAATTGGCGGACCTTCCGAGGCCAGGGATCGACCAACTCCCGCTGACTGATCCATTCGTAGGCGCAGGTGACCTTGTGGTTGTGGTCCCGGAAGGATTCCTCCGGCTGCGGCCCACCGGTGTTGAAGAGGCTCATCGGCACGAAGCCATTTTGAAACTCGCCGCTCAATATCCGCACAGCCGGACGCAGCCCCATGCAGTCTTGCTGTAAGGGGCTCTCAAAGGTGACGACCTCCGCCTGCCGAACTGCCCCCCTGGAGATCCACCAAAACCTCTGGGCCTTTGCCTGGTGAAGATCCGGCAAGTTGTTCTCGGCCTTGACCTGCTCGTATTTGGCGGCGAGTCCTTCGGCGGTCAGGTTTCCCTCGGGGAAGGTAACGGGTTCGGTGACTTCATAGGCCCAAAGCCCGACAAACGGCCGCCCCGTCAATGTTGCTGCCTCGATGAGGACCGGTATTTCGACGTCCGGCTCGATGACCCAGCCTTCTCCTTCAAGAACCTCTGCAGCTTTCGCCAGCCACTCAGGATTTGAGGTGTTGGTTTTGACGGCGTCGATCCGGTCATAAAC
>JABMQG010000180.1 GCA_013203365.1 Planctomycetota bacterium
GTCTGGCGATGGGCCATGCGTTCATCCAACTGCTGCTGAAGCGTCTTTCGCCGTTTGATCGTCAGTGTCAGGCCGTGCTCCAAGGCAAGCATCTCCGCGGTCTCGGCAGTGATTGTCTGATTGACGGTGGCTAACTTACCCTGGGACATGAGTGTCTTGAGCAGTGCGGCGCTCTTGATCCCCGTCGCCGACGAGAAGCTCTTGATGGTGATCGGTTCTTCGATTTCACACGGCCCGTCCCTCAGAGCAACCCGTTCATCCAGCGGCGTATGCACGCTCGCCCGCCGGCGGCGCAAGCCGCCCGCGGTGGCGGCGGCCAAGCTTTCCTGCCGTTCAGACAGATCGCGTTCTCGCCACTGCCGGATACCCTCGCCGCTCTCGGCGCTGCGCCCGCCGCGGCGACGAGGGCTGCGTCGCCCGGGCTTTTTTTCTTGCTGCTCGGCTGTTTCGTGCTCGCCCTGGTTGCGAGGCGATTCGACTGCGCTGACCTTCGCCTTGTCCGTCACGAGTGGCTCGTCGACCTTTGGCGGCCTTCGCCGTTGTGGCAGTGGGACGTGATCAGGCCGCTCCATTCGGATCACACGCGGACCCTGCAACTGCGCGGGCTTGGGAACAACTTGTGGACCCGCCGGCTTAATATCCTCATTCTTTGCCGGCCTTGGCGGCTTGGCCTTCGAGGCAGGGGCGGGCCTGGCCGTCGGAGGCGGCTCGATTGCGTCCGCAGTCTCGGCCACCGGGGTAGCCTCAGGTGCCTCCGCTGCCGGCGCCAAGTCGCTCGGTACCTCGGCGGCGATGGCTGCAGTGACGGCCTCGGGCCCTTCAGCCATAGCCGGAACTGTCCCCAACGGCAATTGCTCGGCCTCAGCCGGTGCTGTCTCGGTCTCGGCCGGTGCCACTGCGGTCTCGGTCGCCTCAGCCTGATCCTGCTTCTTCCGCCGCCGCCGCTCGGCAGCGGCCTTCTTCCTCGCGGCGGCCAAGTCGACCGCCTCGGCTACTTCGACCGCCGAGTGACTGGTGGCGGATGAATCCGAGAACCACTCGACGATGGTGGCCTCCAGACCCGCCGACAACGCGGCCATATGGTTCTTCAGCTCAAGGCCCTCGGCCCGGCACTTGTCAAGGATGTCCTTGCTTACTACGCCGAGGTCCTTCGCCAATTGGAAGACACGCTTCGCCAAAACACTCTCCTGCCGTTGCCTTCTTCGCCTTCCTTGCCAAGGGCGTCTTCGCCACAGATGCAAGGCCGCATCAAATTCAAATCGTCAACTGCTTCGGTCGGCGGCTATGTTGCGCTAATAAAAACCTTATTGCACATCCGTCTGCTCATCAGTCTGCTCATCAGTCTGTACATCCGTCTGTACATCCGTCTGTACATCAGTCTGTACATCAGTCTGCACATCAGTCTGCGGGCCTTCCTGCGCCTGTGCTACCGGTTCTTCCTCTGTAAGCTGCTCACTTGCCAATCCGGCACGCTCGCTTTGCCGCTGGCTTGCCTGCCGTTCGGCAACCCGCTTGGCCTCTTCGGCACATCGGCTTACAACCCTCTGGGCAAGCAGACGATCGATACCCAGCTCGCTGACCAGTGGATCCGGACCAACCTCTTCCACGTCCAGTACGTTGACCATACCCAACGCGACAATCTTGTCCATCAGTTGCGAGTCCACTCCGTCCACCGACTGCAAGGCCTTTTCCAGCGTATCCAGACCGGCGTTGTATTCCACCGGCGTCAGTATGTCGATGTCCCACGTCGTCAGCCGAGCCGCGAGTCGGACATTCTGACCCCGCTTGCCAATCGCAAGGGAAAGCTGATCGTCGTTAACCACGACCAAAGCCCGGCCCAATTCGAAGCACAAGGCAACATCGGCCACCTCGGCGGGCTTCAGGGAGTAGGCGATGAGCACCTTGGACGACTCGTGCCAGCGGACGATGTCTATCTTCTCGCCGGCAACCTCTTCTACAATGTTCTTAATCCGGCTGCCACGAACGCCTACACATGCGCCGACGGGGTCCACTTTCGGGTCCAGGCTGCTCACGGCTACCTTCGTGCGATACCCCGCTTCCCGCGCCAAGGCCTTTATCTCGATGATCTTCTCCGCCACTTCAGGCACTTCCAGTTCAAAAAGCCGACGGATGAAGTCCGGGTGCGTCCGCGAGAGGATAATGCGAACCTGGTTGTTCTGCTCTCGAACGTCCAGCACCAATGCCCGAATGCGTTCGTCGGGCATGTGGGTTTCTCCAGGAATCTGTTCGTTCTTCGGTAAGTAGGCCTCGGTTCTAC
Source organism: Planctomycetota bacterium (assembly GCA_013203365.1). Lineage (GTDB taxonomy): Bacteria > Planctomycetota > Phycisphaerae > SM23-33 > FEN-1343 > JABMQG01. Next base: position 2,279 of record JABMQG010000180.1, read on the forward strand.
CAAGGTCCACCGTCATCGAACCACCTTCCCATCGCACCGTCCGGCCGGTGACTATCTGCCCTCGACGCTCGATATACTCATCGTGTATGCTGCCGCGCTCCTCTTCTCGCAACTTCTGGATGATTACCTGCTTGGCCGTCTGGGCGGCGATCCGGCTGAGGTGCGTCATAGACATGGGCTTGCCGTCAACCGTTGCGGCGATATCGCCCGTCTGCCTGTTTATGGTGACCGTGGTAAGCTCTGCCTGCCCGCAGGCCTTGCGAATGGCGGAGACCATCGCCGTTTCCAGGTCATCGAACACCACTTCCCGGTCGATGTTCCGGCTTCGGGAAATCCCGTCGATAATGCGAAGTAGTTCCTGATTCATGCTGTCTTCCCAATCGCCCAGCCGCTTCGCCATGCAACAAAAAAAGTGGGTGACCGGCGCCCACTTCTTTAACCCAACGGACGAGACGCATATTCAGCAATCATGGCCACCAGGGTAACGCCGGCGTCCACCGCCTCCTACGTTTCCAGGGTGGGCCGCATTGACCTACCTTGCCTGATACCAGGCCAGCCGCGATGGCTTCACGCCCTCGCACGGGTCTAAACTCGTCCCAGACAACTGCTCACGCCAGTGTCTCCAGGTTCTTAAAGATGCGCACTACGCCACACTTACAACAGCCCACCAGACCTGCCTTTTGCATAAGCGTCATCCGCAGACCCTTGCATACGCACAATCCGATGTGCCAATCGAACGATTATAGATGGGCCGGAAGGCCTGTCAAATAAAATTCCCTGGCATTAAGGCTGTTATGGCCTTGCCTAACCGCATGCTCCGTCAATCTGCTCGTTTGTGCTGCTCACAGTCATCGCGGCCGCCGCAGGCAGGAACTTTGTCAGCCGGCCGGCACGTTGGAATGTATTTAGGCGTACCGTCTGCCCGTCGGTAGCGGGGAGAGGAACTGAACAGCCTGTTGCCATTGAGCCGCCGTCGCATCGATGATGCGGGCGGTTTCGCCACGAAACGCGCGGAACACCGGCTCCCTGGAGCCCCGCCGCATACGTCAGATTCGACCAATTCAGACGTCCGGGCCCATAGTCAAACGTAACCATGATTTGGCCTGTCCGTCTAGTTCAGATCTGTGGTAAGCGTTGCACCCCTCTGGCCTTAGCCAAGTCCAGGAATAGCTTTATATCCTTGCTCCATTCGTGCATGGTGGTCCTTGCCGTGCGGGCGTTATTCCACAGCAAGCCCCACTTATCGAGCAAAGGTGTCCTTCGCTCCATCAAGGCCCGGACGCGGCGAATGCTCCAGCCGCCCCACCGATAAAAGCGATGGTGGGCATGCAAGACAGTCTTCTGAAGCTGCTCCAGGCCGATCCTGCTGTTGTCGTAGACACAGTGGGTGCCGTCGTAGAAGTCCCAATCCGATGGGTAGTCCATAAAAATAAGGTGCTTGCGCATTTGCTCGTAAAGAGGCGTGCCCGGCAGCGGGGTCAGGATGCTTATCTGAAGTGTCTCCATACCGCTCTGGCGGGCGAACTGAACGATCCGGTCGGCCGTGGTCTGGGTGTGTTGCGGGCCGAGGACGAACATCCCGTGTATCCAGAACCCGTTATCGTGGAGTATGCGGGTATCCTCCAGTAGCCGATTACGAAGTGTGCCTTTGCCCCGATACCCCTTTTGCCACCCCGCCGCCGTGGAATCGTCTATTGTCTCGTAGCCTATGTACAGCACGTCGCCGCCGGCCTTGCGCATGGACGCCAAAAGCGGCCGATCCAGCTTGGCCCGCGCGGCGTCCATCCACTGAAAGTCCGCCCTCGCCTGGGCATTGAAGCTTATGCGCAACGGCCGAAGCCTGTCCAGAAGCTGCCTGGCCCACACACGGTCGGCAGTAAAATTGTCGTCGTAAAAAAACAGACGCCTGAAACCCTGTTCCATGAAATGGCACACGTCGTGATAGACCTTCTCCACCGACTGCCTGCGGACTTTGCGACCGAACATCCTGGTGACTGAACAGTACGTGCAGCCGTACGGGCAGCCCCGCGAGGTCATCATGGGCAGTTCATACAATTCTCGCTTGCGGAACCACCCGATCAGTTTGTCAAAGTCGATCATGAGGCCGTAATTCAGGGTCGGCAGCGCGTCGATATCCTCAAGGGCCACGGCGCTTACGATGCCGCTGGTTATTTCGCCGCGGGCAAGGGCCTCGATGACGCTCTCGCCTTCACCCCGAACAACCACATCTCCATGCGTGATTGCCTCCTGCGGCATGAAGGTGGCGTGCACCCCGCCGAAGGCGACCAGCGTCTTGGGCGAGTCACTCTTGATCTGTCGCGCCAGTTGATAACCACGCGATGCCGTGGGCGTCATTATGGTGATGCCCACCAAATCGGCCGAGCAGACGTCCGCGTACGCCGCCGGGTTGTCCAACAGTGAGCCGGAAACGTTCTCATTGTAAACGGCTACGTCGAATCCGAGCTTATGCAGCATGGACGCCAGGGTGATCGGACCCAGCAGCGGCCAGCGAGCGATCCATGCGTTGAACGGCCTACCGGGTCTGCCTTGCGGCTCGATGAAACGAATCTTTCGGGGGCGAAACAAACCTGTTCTCCAAATTGAACTAGCCACATTCATATTTTGAAAGTAGACTTATCATACATAATCATACGACCAGGGCCATGTGCACTTCAAGGCCGCCCTGCTGAGATCTGGTGGTCTCAACGATTGTGGCAGGCTTTCCACTCAGGGCAATCCTGGCCGGACCATGGACCAGTCAAACACACAATTAGGGAGTTAAGAACATGAAGGTAAGAGAGATTCGAATGCAGGATCTGAAAGTCGATGCGTTCATCGACGAGCAAGTGGCGGCGATTCGCCAGGCCGTAGGCGACGGTCTTGCAGTGAATGCCCTCTCCGGCGGCGTGGATTCGTCGGTCGTAACGCTGCTGGGGCACAGGGCGCTGGCCGATCGGCTGAAGACATACTTCATCGACAACGGCCTGATGCGAGAGGACGAGCCGCAACTCATAGCCGACATTTTCGCCCGGATGGAAGTAAAAGTCGAGATCATCAACGCTCGCAAGCAATTTTTCGCCGCCCTAAAGGGTGTCGAAGACCCTGAGATAAAACGTGACAAGGGCATCACACAGGTCTTCTATAAGGACGTCTTCGCCAAGCTGGTGAAAAGCTGCGGCGCCAAGGTTCTGTTGCAAGGCACGAACTACACCGACGTCGAGGAGACGGTAGCCGGTATCAAACGGCAGCATAACATCCTAGCACAGTTGGGAATCGATACCGAGAAGGCCTACGGCTACAAGGTTATAGAGCCCATTATCGAGCTTCGCAAACCAGCCATCAGGTGCGTGGCCAAGGCACTTGGACTGCCGGAGGAGATCTACTCCCGACCGCCGTTTCCGGGCCCGGCGCTGGCCGCTCGGGTCATCGGCGAGGTCACCGAGGAGCGGGTCGCATTGATTCGCGCCGCCACGGCCATCGTCGAAGCTGAACTACAGGACTGCGTGGCGTTCCAATACATGGCCATTCTGCACGAAGACAAGGTCACTGGCATAAGGGACGGCAAACGCCGCTTCGGCCATCAGATCGAGCTGCGATGCTGGGACAGCGATGACGCAGTTACTGCCGCACCGACCAGCCTGCCGTTCGAGCTGCTCCGAAAGATAGCGGATCGGCTCACAACCGAGCTGCCAGGCGTCGTCAGTGTGACTTACAACATCGCCGCGAAGCCTCCGTCTTGCATCGAGGCGGTATGAGGCCTCGGGAAATGAAAACGCGGGCTGATGGCGTCCCCTATTTGTCATATGACGGCGCCAAACAGATCGGCCAGCGCAACATTCCGCATAATGTCCGTCACGGTGTCGGCGGCCGTATTGAATTCGCAACCCAAAACAAGCAAGAAAGATAATAACTTGTATTGTTTACACGGCAAAGGTAGCATATTATTTTCATGAGATGCCTTGAAGCAGCTGATTTGGCTGCTGGCACTTGGGGCCCGGTCTTATCGGCCCTCGTCCTCTTGTAATAGGAGAAACCATGGGAAAAATTGAGGCCTTGATGAAGACGGAAATCGTCAGGTTGGCTAAAAAGGAGATTCGCCCGCTTGTTACGCCCCTGCAGCGGAAGGTGCGATCCCTGGTCAAACAGGTAAGGACTCTTGCAGCCGCAAACCAACGATTGATCCGCCTGACCGCAAAACTCGAAGACTCACGCCTGGAACAAATCGGTCATCTCTCCGCCCCCGAAATCGAGCTGCAGGGCGTCCGAATGTCCGCCGGGCTGATCAAGAAGCTTCGCCTGTCGCTCGGGTTAACCCAACAGCAGCTTGCGCTGCTGATAGGCGTCAGCGCCGCGGCTGTGCAGTCCTGGGAGCAAAACGTCGCCAAGCCCGGCGCCGAGAACAAGGCTGCTCTGGCGGCCTTGCGCAAGCTCGGGCGTCGTGACGTAGCCAAGCTTCTGGCGGAAAAAGGCGTCAGCAAGCCGGGGAGAAAACCGCGAGCGGGCAAGGCTATCAAGAAATCGCCCCAGCCCAATAA
>JABMQG010000181.1 GCA_013203365.1 Planctomycetota bacterium
GGTTGTAGGGGTACGAAACCAGGAAGTCGGCGGCGGTAACCGTTTGCCCGGCCGGGACGGACACGTCTCGGCTTGCGGAACTGGGGGTCACGGCTACCCAACCCCGGGTGGTCGGGACGATCACGTTGGCGCGGTAGAGGCCTCCGGCCAGGCCGACAAATGAGTATGCCCCGCCGACGCCTGTCACTGTACTTACCTCGCCGGCGTCGAGTTGACCGTTGCGGTCGACGTCCAGGTAGACCGTCCAGCCTTCCAGCGTGCCCTTTTCGTCGGTGTCGGAAGTGTCACCATCGCCATTGGTATCTATTTCGTAGTTGACCTGCCCCTCGATGGTCGCCAGGCGAACGTTGTCGAAGTCTATTCCATCTACTATAGCGTCGGCCGCCACGGCGATATTGTATGAGCCGTCGGCCGGCGTCGTCTGTGCCCAGCCATCGAGCAGGACCTGCGAGACGACGTAGTCCCCTGGCAGCAGGTCGGCGAACGCGTAGGTACCATCAATGCCGGTGGTTGCCTCCCATGACATCTCGGTCAGCGGGTTGAACTGCCCGTCGCCGTCAATATCCCTGAATGTGCTGACGGCCCACGCATCCAACGGTCCGTGGTCGTCTTGGACCGTGCCCTGGATCTGCCCAGACTTGACCATGCCGAAATCGACGCCGTCGATAGCGTTTCCGGAGAGTTTGACGGTGTACGTGCCGCCGCTTGGGAGCGTGCACACGTACCCCGGAGCTGGCGGTGTTATAGCGACGACATAGTAGCCTCGTGTAAGACCAGATAGCGTATATATGCCGTCGGGGTCTGTCGTTGTGTCGAACTCGACTTCTGTCGGATCCTGCACTCCATTCGCATTGAGGTCCTCGTAGGCATGGATCTCCCAGCCGCTCAGGCCCGGCTCGTCGGCATCCATCTGGCCGTTGGCATCGAGGTCTTCCCACGCGGTGCCGCTGACTGGACTGAAGATGCCGTTGTTGGCATCGATGATGATTCGGGCGACAGCGACATTGTTGCCGACACCGAAGGTGACGTCGGCGTCGGATGTGAACCACCGCATTTCGCCGCCGTAGCGGATCTGGAAGTCCATGACTTGCCCGGTGAGAGTGGCGTTGGTCTTGGTCTCGATCTTGAGGAACCAGTTCTCTTGTTCGCCGGGGTGGAGATACGCCTCGGCCGCGCTGAGATCGATGTCTGTGACGACGCAGTTTGCCCCCACGCCTGTCTTTTGATTGCCGCTCTCCCAGTCGGGGTGGTCCGGGTCGCCCAGGCCGATGGTAATGCTTTGGATTTCACCTATATTCTCGTGCGCCAGGGCGAAGTACCCGCTCAGCCCGCTGGTGCTCTGTGTGGGTGGCGTCATGGTGATGCCGCCGACGATGAAGAATTCATATCCTGAATGCGATTCTCCTTCCCAGTCGTCCAGATCCCTCAGGTTGCCTTGATCGTTGTACTTCGTGGCCCACTCCCACTCTTCCAGCCCGGAATTCCACGTCGTGTAAAGCCAAACGGTTTCGTCGTTATACGCCAGGAGGTCGGGGTCGGTCCCGCCGACTCCCAATGCGACGTGCCGCTGGTCCACGGTTGGAACGCCGGTGCCGTCGTCCTTATAGCTTTCCATCAGCAGGATGACGGGCTCGCCGTTGTCTATGCGATCCAGGAATAACTGAACCCCGGTTGGGCTGTCGTAGTCATCTTTTTTGGTCTGGACGGACCAGGACTCGTTTTCCGGGGTCCTTGGATCGTCCCAGGCCATAAATTTCACCAGGCCACCCGGGATGTCCGCGTAGGCGGTCGTCCCGTTGTCGGTGGCGATGAAATCGGCAATGGAATCGGGTACGTGGTTTTCCCAATTGGGGGCTATCCAGTTTTCGCCGTCCCAGAGCGACTGGTAGGCGTGCGACCACCCGGCGACCACGCCGTTGGCGTAGTCGGGGGTGGCGAAGTTGTCCGTAGAGAACGACGGGTAAGCGTCGTACAACCAGCCCGTCGAGTTTCCAGGGAAGATCGCTGCGTTTGGGCCTAAAACATTGCTTAACTTGTACCAGTGGTCCCAGTATGCCGTCAGCATTCCTATTGCCGTCGGCGCGCAGCCGTACCACCAGTCGTAATCGGCGTTGTCTTCGATCCAGCGGTAATCGTTCACCTGGGTGGAAATATCCGACTCTTGGGGCGCTGGATTCGGGACGGTGCCAGGCAACCGGTCTTGCACGGCCCAGCCTAC
>JABMQG010000182.1 GCA_013203365.1 Planctomycetota bacterium
CGGCCGGCGAGTGGATAAAGACCAGGCTTGAAGCTTGAACTGGTCGGACAAAGGACCCGGGAACATGAACGAGACGGCGAAAAACCCAGCGGCGCCCAGCGACTTTATTCGAAGCATCGTCGCCGAAGACGTCAAGGCGAAGAAGAACGAAGGCAGGGTTAGCACCCGGTTCCCTCCGGAGCCGAACGGGTATCTTCACATCGGTCACGCCAAGTCCATCTGTCTTAATTTCGGCATCGCCGCGGAGAACGCCGGCGGCCTGTGCAATCTCCGCTTCGACGATACCAATCCGGTGAAGGAGGAGTCGGAGTACGTCGAATCGATCCAGTCCGACATTCGCTGGCTAGGATTCGACTGGGGCGACCGGCTTTACTACGCATCGGACTATTTCGAGCAGTTCTATCAGTACGCAGTGCAGTTGATCAAGGCCGGGAATGCCTACGTCTGCGACCTGACGGGTGAGCAAATGCGCCAATATCGCGGGACGTTGACTTCGCCTGGCCAAGACAGCCCATACCGCAGCCGAGCCATCGAAGAAAACCTGGACCTGTTCAGCCGCATGCGGGCGGGCGAATTCCCGGATGGCGCCCGGGTGCTTCGTGCGAAGATCGACATGGCCTCTCCCAACCTGAATCTCCGCGACCCTGTTATGTATCGCATCCTTCATGCCAGCCACCATCGCACGGGTGATAAGTGGTGCATCTATCCGACCTACGACTGGGCGCACGGCCTGGAGGATTCTATCGAGGGAATCACACACTCCATCTGCACACTGTAGTTTGAGAATCATCGGCCGCTGTACGATTGGTTTCTCGATCAGTTGGAGGTTTATCACCCGCAGCAGATCGAGTTTTCCAGGCTGGATCTGACCCGCACGGTCATGAGCAAGCGAAAGCTTCTGGAACTGGTCGAGCAGGGACGCGTCAGCGGGTGGGACGATCCGCGTATGCCCACGCTGGTGGGGCTGCGTCGTCGTGGGTACACGCCGCAGGCCATTCGCGAGTTCTGCCGGCGAATCGGGGTCAACAAGTACAACAGCACCGTAGATATCGCCCTGCTGGAGCATTGTCTCAGGGAAGACCTGAACAAGCGGTCGCCGCGGGTGATGGCTGTGCTGCACCCGTTACGTGTGGTAATCGACAATTATCCCGAGGGCCAAGTAGAGCACATGGAGGCCGTGAACAACCCCGAGGACGCCGGCATGGGCACTCGGAAGGTGCCGTTTTCGCGTGTGCTGTACATCGAGCGGGACGATTTTCGCGAGGACCCGCCGAAGAAGTTTTTCCGCCTGGCCCCCGGTAGGGAAGTTCGGCTGCGATACGCGTACTACGTCACGTGCGTCAGCGTGGTAAAAGACGAGCAGACAGGTGAAGTGGTCGAGCTCCACTGCACGTACGACCCCCAGACGCGGGGTGGGGACGCCCCCGATGGCCGCAAGGTAAAGGCAACGTTGCACTGGGTCTCCGCGGACCATGCCCTCAAGGCCGAGGTGAGACTTTACAATCACCTGATTACTGAGCCGGACCCCTCCGACGTGGCTGAAGGCGCCGATTTTAAATCGCACCTCAATCCGGACTCGCTGGAGTCCTTGACGGACTGCCGCGTGGAGCCTTCCCTTGCCGGCGCTGCACCGGGCAGCCAATATCAGTTCGAAAGGCTCGGATACTTCTGTGTCGATTCCGTAGATTCGACGCCCGAAGCCCTGGTCTTCAACCGAACCGTTCCCCTCCGGGACACCTGGGCGAAAATAGAGAATACGCAGAAAACCGCCGACGGATGACGATGCGTTCGTTATCCCCCCGCTTCGGTGCTCGCTGTTCGGAATTTGTTGTTTATCCTGAAGGGTTGGCGTGAGAGGACCGATTCCACTATAATGCCCGGCCGAGTTTTCCGGCGTGTTGCCGGACTGGTAGTGGCTTGCTAACGGAGCGATTGCGATGTTTCGTCCAGAGATCAAGGTCGTGGACTGCACGATCCGAGACGGCGGATTGGTCAATGATTCCAAGTTTTCCTTCGAGACGGTGCGGGCGGTCTACCAGGCCGCATGCGAATCCGGCATCGACTACGTCGAGCTGGGCTACCGCAACTCCAAGGCGGAGTTCTCCCCGGAGGAGTTTGGGCCATGGCGATTCACCGACGAAGCGGACCTTCGCAAGGTGACCGCCGGGATCGATCCCGGCATTACGAAGATAGCCGTCATGCAGGACGCACACAAGGCCGTCCCAGAGGACGTGCTGCCGAAGGAAGAGTCGCTCGTCGACATGATACGCGTGGCCACTTACGTAAAGGACGTGGACAAGGCCATTCGCCTGGCCAACAACGCCACGGATAAGGGCTATGAGGCCACGATCAACATCATGGCCATCTCGCACGAGGGTGGGATGTTCCTGGACGAGGCCCTGAGGCAGCTCGAAGAGGAGACCTGCGTCAAGGCCGTCTACATAGTGGACAGTTTCGGGGCCCTGTACGGTGAGGAAGTGCAGTATTACGTCGACAGATACAAGAACTTTCTGAAAACCAAGGAAGTAGGCGTGCACTTCCACAACAACCAGCAGTTGGCCTTCGCCAATACAATCGAGGGCATCATTCTTAACGCCAACTACCTCGACGGCACCATGTACGGTCTGGGGCGTGCGGCGGGTAATTGCCCGCTCGAACTGCTGCTAGGGTTCCTCAAGAACCCGAAGTTCAACATTACCCCAATACTGAAGGTCATAGGCGAGACGATCGTACCACTGCAAGAATATCTCGACTGGGGATACCGCGTTCCATATATGCTCACCGGTGTGCTGAACCAGCATCCCCGGGAAGCGATGCGGTGGATGAAAAGCCCGGAAAGCAGCGACTACGTGAAGTTCCACTCGCAGATCACCGAAGACATCGAGCGATAAGAAGTTCCCTCGCCACGCCGGTCAGGAACTGATCGCAAAGGACATAGGCAAAGGAAGAAGTTCCTTCACTCACCTATGTATATCCGCTCACCCGGGGTGAAGTCCGCTTGGCTGGGGAGCTTATCCTTCTTCCGTGCCAGTTCCTCGCCGTCCAGGGCGAACAAGGGACTGATCTCGACGACGCAGGCGACCATCCCCTCTGCGTCTCTGGGCACCATGATGCCCGCCCCTTCCAGCCAGTCGGCGGCGCGGAGGAGCTGGTCGTGAAGGCAAGTCGCCAGGCTGTTGAGCCCATCGGCGTTCTTGACTGGGCTGAACTCCTGCAAGCGAGAAGTTTCCAGCAGCATGGACTTTGCCGCCAGCGGTAGGGCGTCGAATACGAACATCTCCAGCTTGACGGCGTTTGGCTGGTCAGGCACAAAGGTGTTGCCGTTGCCATCGAAGAAGGGCACCTTTTTCAGCGCCCGGTGCACAGGCAGGTTGCACTTCCCGCCGTCGGTCAGCCTTTCCACGAACGATCGGCTGAAGACGTGCACGGCGATCGACCCGGCCCGGAATCGCAGCCGACCGTTTGGAGTGGTGGCGCGTGCCAACTCTTCGGGCAGATCGCTGTATTCGATGATCGTGGTCTTCCCGCCGACTACGCAGAAGTTGCCGAGCTTTTCCATCGGGTCGCGTTTGGGCAGGGCTTTGGCGGACATTTCAGCCCCTGTGTCGGCCTGCAGGCCCAGCATAAGCGGATCGAGGCACTTGACCAATGGGTTGTCGACCTGGAAATAGCTGATGTACTGGACACCCTGGTCGGCCATTTCGGCCAAAGCGCCGCTATCAGCCAAGGCGGCCAGGCTGCCACCGTGCCCATTTGGGTTGAGGGCCAGGCTGTCGGGGCCGGCCAGCAAGACCTTGCCGTCAAGTCCGATCGCCGGCAGCATGCCCTGGGTGAGA
>JABMQG010000183.1 GCA_013203365.1 Planctomycetota bacterium
GGTGGAAGCCGCGACAACACGTGATCAATCCACAGGCCCGGCGGCATTCTTCGGTTGGCCCGTACCGGTGGGGCATCGTGTGGCTGGACCTCAAGCCATCCTTGCCGAGAAACAACTCGCGGTGGCGGAGACGCAGGCATTTCTTGAGCTTGTGCGTCAGGCAACGGCCCATTTCACTGTGTCCCAGCGTGAATTCGTTGTGCGCCAGTTTGTTGATCTGTTCAGGCGTGCACGTTCGGCGGCGGTCGTGACGGAGGTCATGATCCATTACTTTCACCTCATGCGCGGCGTGACCAACGGCGCGATTCCCGACCGGAATCGGCTGGCTGAACTTGTTTCGGAATTACAGATCCTATCCGCCGAGTGGCTCCAGCACTATCCGGATGATCGGTGGAAAATGGCGGTGGTTCTCCAAGCCTGGCATAAAACAATCGTGCCTTGCCTGACAGCCTGAAAGACGGGAATCTCAGTGGAATATCGGGAAAACCCATGAGTTCAAACGACATGCAGGTTACAGGAACCGAACAGGCTGATCTGGCACGCTGGATCACCGCAAAGTTCAAGGGCGAGCAGGAGCGGCCCGAGTATGTTGCGGAATTGGCTGCCCTTTCCTCACAATGGGGGCAGCCGCGCCTGACCACTCATCCTTACGGTCATCAATTAACGGTTTCCGGCCGCACCATGTCGGACGGGCTCTACTGTCATGCGAATTGCCGCCTGGCCGTGTTGTTGCCGGGGCGGGCCCGGCGTTTGACCGCCCTATGCGGCGTGGAGAGCAATCGGGAGACCAGCCCCGGAGGCGGGAATGTGGTGTTTGCCGTCAGTGCCGGCGGGAAGGAGTATTTCCGGTCTGCCGTACAGCACGAGGGAATGCCGGTCGTCACGATTGACGTGGCGCTTGAGGGTCAGGAACTTATTATCCTCGAAACCGGCGATGGCGGATTGGGCATTTCCTACTGCCAGGGTGTGTGGGGTGAAGCCGTGGTCACCCTCGATGACGGTTCCTCTTTCAGACTGGGTAGTCTTACTCTCCGGTCCGCTTTGCCCCGGGGGGCTTTTGAGGCCGGGGACCCTTTTTCATTCCAATACGGAGGCCAGCCTTCCGGTGCGTTGCTGAAAAACTGGGGCCGCGAGTACACCACCAGCAGGATCGATGACCGGCGGACGCGTCATCTGCTGAAATGGGTTGATCCTGCGACCCGCTTGAGTGTGCGCTGCGAGGGGGTTGAGTACCATGACTTTCCGGTGGTGGAGTGGACAACCTATCTCCGCAATGACGGGGTCCGTGACACGCCGCTCATCGAATCATTGCAGGGACTCGACATGCGAGTTGAACGCGATGGCGATGGAGAAGAGTTTGTTCTGCATCACCATTGTGGTTCCCCGAACTCGCCGGCGGACTATGAGCCGCGACAGCAGCGGTTGGCGGCGGACTCAACTTTCACGCTTGCCGCCGGCGGCGGGCGCGGGAGCAATGCCAACTGGCCCTATTTCAATCTGGCGCGGGGGACGGACGGCGTGATGATCGTGGTTGGCTGGCCGGGACAGTGGGCGACGACGTTTACCCGGGATCATGACCGCGGGCTGGCTATTACGGCGGGCCAGGAACTGACCCGGTTTGTTCTGCATCCCGGTGAAGAGGTGCGGACACCCCTGATGGCGCTCCTGTTCTGGCGGGGCGACCGCATCCGGTCGCATAATCTATGGCGTCGGTGGATGCTGGCCCACAATGTGCCGCGTGACAACGAAGGCCAGTTGCCCGCCACGCAACTGCTCGCCTGTGCCACCGTTCTTTTTCCCAAATTGATCGGCACACAGGCGGAAGAGCTCGCCTGCATCGCTCGCTATCGCGAGGAACAGATTCCCCTGCAATGGTGGTGGATTGATGCCGGCTGGTTCAACAATGAAGGGTGGTGGCCGTATGTGCTGGACTGGGATGTGGATCGCAAGAGGTATCCTGGCGGTATTCGTGCCGTTAGCGACCATGTCCATGCCGCCGGCATGAAAATTCTGCTCTGGTTTGAACCCGAGCGTGTTTTTGAGCGTAACTGGTTGGCTACGCAGCATCCGGAGTGGACGTTAGGTGAGGGGCAGTTCCAATTGTTGGATTTGGGTAACAAGGAGGCGTGGAATTGGTTGGTCAATCATGTCGATCGTGTTTTGACTGAGGAGGGGGTTGACCTCTATCGTCAGGATTTCAACACTGATCCGCTTGGATACTGGCGGGAAAATGATGCGCCGGATCGGCAGGGTATGACGGAGATGCGTTACATCACAGGGTATCTTGCCTTCTGGGATGAATTGCGCCGCCGGCATCCCGGCATGTTGATCGACTCCTGTGCTGCGGGTGGCCGACGCAACGATCTGGAGACCATGCGCCGGGCAATTCCGCTATGGCGCACCGATTATAACTATGAGGAACCGGTGGGGACCCATGCCATTACACAAGGCATCTCGATGTGGCTTCCGTATCATGGCGGCGGGGTAAATCAAACGGACGCCTACCGCTTCCATAGTTCGATGACGCCATGGTTCAATTGCGTCTTTGATGTGCGGCGTCGGGATATTGATTACGACCTCATGCGCCGCCGTATCAGTCAGTGGCGTGAAGTGGCGGACTTCTTCCTGACCGATTTTTATCCACTCCTGCCCTACAGTCGGGGCGCAGATGATTGGATGGCATGGCAGTTCCATAGCCCCGAAAAGGGTGCTGGCGTGATCCAGGCCTTTCGGCATGCGGAAAGCGTCTTTGTTAGTGCCGCTATTTCCATGCAGGGATTAGATCCGGCAGTGAGGTATGAATTGAAAGATTTAGAAACAGGAGAAATTCTGTCGGCGTTCGGATCGGAATTGATGAAGAAGGGATTGCCCATAAC
>JABMQG010000184.1 GCA_013203365.1 Planctomycetota bacterium
AAAAAAAGTCTACCAGCACGAACTCGTCCGCAATGAGATGTTCAAGGCACTCGGCTACTATGTCACCGAATCCAGCGGGCACAACAGCGAGTACAACTGGTGGTTCCGCAAACGGCCGGACCTGATCGAGAAGTACTGCAAACCAGGCACCGGCTGGAACCCCGGCGTGTACGCCGAGATACTGAATTGGTACAGGCAGTCCGAGAAGACCTGGCGGAAGGAAATGAAGGAATGGTTCGCCAAGGGCGCCCCATTCCCGCTGGAACGCGGCCTTGAATACGCATCCGGCATTATCAACGCTTACGTGGGAGGGGATATGTGCATGTTCAACGGCAACGTCCCCAACACCGGCCTGATCCCCAACCTGCCCGCAGACGCCTGTGTCGAGGTCCCGGTAGTAGCCGACAGGAGAGGTTTCAGTGCCATCCACGTCGGCTCCCTGCCTCCGCAGTGCGCCGCGCTGAACAACGTCAGCATCGCCGTGGAGGAAATGGCCGTCGAAGCCGCCCTGACCGGCGACCCGACGCTGGTCTTCCACGCCGTTGCCTACGATCCGCTGTCGGCGGCGGTGCTGAGCCTGGCGGAGATAAAGAAAATGGTCCGCGAAATGCTCAGAAAGAACCGGCCATACCTGCCGCAGTTCAAGCAAATCGACATCTGACGCCGGTATCAATGTATCATCGCAGGCGCAAACGAAAGTTCCGCACGTGGGAGCGGTAGTGGACCTTGTTGGCCCCTTCCCAGTTGCCCGAGAACTGCAGCCAGCCCGTCAGGCCGTCCGGCTCCATCCATTTAAGGGGCAGACGTGGGCAATAGGGATTCATCTCCTTGGTCTCCCACGCCGCCTCGTAGTGCACCAGCGTAAACGGCCCCCAGGGCTCTGGGGCGTCGTAGATGATCAGTCGGCTGCCGTCTTTTGGGGAGAAGTCCTCGTTAAACCGCCAGGTCAGCAGCAGGTAGCGGTTGATGGACTTGAGATAGACCACCTCCGGCAGGCTGAGCCATCGGTCGTCGGATAGCACAGCATGGGCCTTGTTCAGATCGTCGGTCCATACGGGGCCGGTCCGGTCGTCCACCTCGGCCACCCACTGCCAGGCCGCCACGTCCTGAATCCTCCCCTGGTGGACCCGGCCCAGGATAAGTTGGCTGCCATTGTCCCATTGGTCGGTCGAAACGGCGTACACGAACTCGTCCCGCGCGTTCTCGTTATCCCTGCCGAAGTTGATGAACGCCGGCCCGCCGAAGCGGGGGCCCTTGAACATGCAATTGTGGCCGATAAGCTGAAAGTTCGGCTCCCAGGTCTTACCGAAATCACGCGAGGCGAAGATGTGCGAATCCGTGCCGTTTTGCGACTTTTCCCCATACATCGGCGGCTTCTTGCCAGCGAGGTTCTGGGCCGCCAGATACAGCACGCCGTTGACGCTGATCATGCCTGAAGGCTTGGGACCCCAGCCGCCCCATCCGGTGAAGTCCACCATGTCGTTGACCTTGCTGATGGTGTAGTCGGGCGGCATGCCGGTGAATTTTTCCACGTCCAGACCCCACACGCTGCTGCCCCAACCCGGGTCGCCGGAGGACGTGTATATCTCGCCGTCCGCGGCCCAGGTCATCGGAAATGAGTCGCCTTTGACAGCCGGGTTGGGGTAGGGAGTCTGCTCACCCAGCCAGTCCAGGCCCGCAATCACTTCACTGCCAAGTACAGGGAACCTTCTCACCGTTTTCAACTCCTGCCCAATGATGTCAGCTGGGTTTTCCCGGATTCCGATGACGTACGGACGCCGTGGGCCATCACGGACTCGCGGCTGAGCCCCTATCGTCTCCTGCGGATCAAGGCCAAGCCGCCGGCAACCAGCAGCGACAGTGCCCCAGGCTCGGGGATGAGATACACATGCACGCCGAAAGGAGCGAAGCTGTCAGTGAGTGTCCATGTGTCATAGCCGACTATTCGCTGAAGCAGGACATCCGAGTCTTCGAAAAGCACCGGGATATTTGTGTCCTCCCCAGTACCCAAAAACCCTTCCAATTCCTCCCCTAAAAGCGCAAACCCAACGGAGGCCAGGGCGTTGGGTGTATTATTCACCGCGATCAAGTAGCCTGCCGACTCATCTTCACAGAACAGATAAGACACGTCCCCAATTCCGTGTCCGGTAGTGTCTTCGTCCCTGCTGCCGATGACGGAAATCGACGCCAGGCCGGAAACAATGGCTGGAACCAGCGACTGAATCTCCTTTACAACGGGGCTTATTACCTCGTTGCGGTACTCTTCCGACGTGTAGTCTTCCATCCAGTAGAACAGTCCCCTTGCGCCCTGGACGATAGGCGAGTAGGAAAGATATCGCTGTTCAGCAAAGGTAGGCGACCGCAGGCCAAAGGTGCCGTCGTAGCTTTGCGCCTGCACGACGTTGTGGTACGGCTTGCCGCTCGCCTCAGCCGCTTGCTCGCCGTCGCGGGCACGCGAGGCCACTATCCACATGGGATTTGCAAACTCAGCCGTACCGTTCAGGACTACGTAGGTATCCGTCATCAGGATGTCGGTGTAAGCGGGGGGTTCAGCCGAAAGATAGTTCTCTCCTGCGTGCACGACCGAGATGGGATGATTCGGGTCGAGCCCTTTTACCTGGGCGTACCTGGCTTGCAGCTGGGCCGGAGTTATGCCCTGGAGTTCAGGCTCGTCCGCCAGGTAATACCCCAGCAGCGTCGAATACGCGGCATGTCCCTTTATGTAGTTCACCTGGTCGTCGATCAGCGACAGCGGGTAACCAGGCAACTCTCTAATGGCATTGCGATCGATCTCGACCATGATCTTCAGGTCGTTGGCCAGCGCCCCTGCCATTGCGTAACCCGTAAACGCCAGAGGCTGAAAATAATTGCTGTAACAGAAAAGAACGGTATTCATCCCCTGGGCTTTGTCTTTTGCATATTCTTGGGCGGCCTCCTGATCCGAGTTAATGTACCGGGTACCGCCGATGTTCTTAGACCCATACTCCGCGGACTGCCCGGTACAATACCACCCGATTGGGAAGAACGGTTCTCCACCCACCTGCATGACAGGTGGCGAGGCAAGGGCGGAGCCCGTCACTGCAAAAAGTAGAAAAACGCATTCGGCTAACCTCAGAATCCGTCTCATGGGTCCCTCACTTCCTGTCAGAGCACCTTCAACCACCTTCCTCACAGACGCATGAAGCAGAACACAAGCATATAAGCTCCCTTATTATACCACGACTTGCGTCACCGCCAATCAGATTCTCCTTAAATTCCACACCCACGGCGTCGAGAGCGACGAGCGGTATGTGTTCGACTGATCCGTCGCGTATCCCGGTGCCTCCTCCACTTCCTCCGATCCGCAAGCGTCTGGCGGAGAAACTGAAAATCCACCACACGCCCAAGCACGGAAGCTGGGGATAAAGTACTAGCTCCTCCGAAACTAAAAAAAGCTTACGCCCAATCTTTCAACACCTTCGTCGCTGCGGAGACGCCGGAGCCGATTTCGACCTTGGCACCGAGTTGGGCGAGGGTGTACTCCATGGCGGCAACCATGCCGATCGTGTCAAACGGGTCCACGAAGCCCATGTGGCTGACGCGGAATATCTTGCCTTTCACGTCGTCTTGCCCGCCGGCGACGCTGCAGCCGTACTTGGTGCGGAGGATCTTGCGGAATGAATCGTTCACCCCTTCGGGGTACCATATGCCCGTTACGCTGTCGCTGGGCTGCGAGGAGAATATCTTCAACCCCAGGGCCCCGGCGGCGACGCGAGTAGCCTTGGCCAGCAGGGCCGTTCGCGCCCACACGGTCTCGATGCCGATTCCGTGGATCATGTCCAACGCCACCTTCAATCCGCGGATGAGCGAGACGGCCGGCGTGAAGGGCGTATCGTCTTCGGCTACGCTTTTTCTGTAGGTCTTCAGGTTGAGGTAGAAAGCAGGCGCCTTGACCGATTCGGCTGCCTTCCATGCCTTTTCGCTGACCGACACGAAGGCTAGGCCCGGCGGCAGCATCAGGGCCTTTTGACTGCCCATGCCTACCACGTCAACGCCCCAGTCGTCCTGCTTCAACGGCAACGCACCGGCAGACGTTATGGCGTCGGCCAACAGCAGGACGTCGGTGCCACGCGTGACGGCGGCGATTGCCTCCAGGTCCGTTGCCGTTGCCGTGGAGGTCTCGCTGTGGACGACGATAACGGCGCCGTAATCGCCGGTGGAGATCTTCTGCTTTACGGCCTCGGCGCTCAAGGCCGTGCCCCATTCGAGCTTCACTTCGTCCACATCCAGCCCGTAGACCCTGGCCACCTTCGCCCATCGCTCGCCGAACTTGCCCCCGTTAGCTACCAGCACCTTCTTGTTTCGAGGGACCAGTGTAGCGATCGCCGCTTCCATTCCCGCTGTGCCGGACCCGGCAAGCGTCAGCACGTCCGAGGTGGTGAAAAGCAGCTTTTTCAGGCCGACGTTGACCTCGGCAAACATCCGGCGAAAGCGATCCGTCCGATGATGAAAGATGGGCTTGGCCATCTCGACAAGCACCTCAGGGGGCACGTCCGTAGGCCCAGGGGTCATAAGTCGTTGTTTAATCATCTTACCTTCTCCACTCGAATTGGAATTTGTTTGGTCGGCTGAACCGCAATAACACAGCCGCCGGCTGGTTTTTCACTCAATCGTCAATTGTCATGATCGGATTCTGTAAATCACCCGAGGGCCTTGCAAACCAAGTCCCCGACCTCGGTGGTGCTAAATCCCATCTTCCCGGCAGACTGGGTCTTCATCTTCGGCGTGGTGGCAATAATGGCCCGCTCCACCTGTTCGCCGGCGGCGACGATCTTGTCGTCGCTGAGTTTTCGTCCGGTCTCACGCAGCAGCATTGCCAGCGCGGCGATGGCCGCGATCGGATTGATCACGTTCGCGCCGGTGTACTTCGGGGCCGACCCGCCGATCGGCTCGAACATACTGACCCCTTCGGGGTTGATATTGCCACCAGCCGCCACGCCCATGCCGCC
>JABMQG010000016.1 GCA_013203365.1 Planctomycetota bacterium
ATATCCTCGTCTTCCAGTATGAGCTCCACCTTGTCGAAGCTGCGGCTGACGCGGATGGCGTCGACCAGAGCCGGATCGGCTGGGTTGGTATAAGGTTTCTTGCCGACGAGTACCTTCACCACGGCCGCGCGAACCAGTGCTGCGACACCGACCCTGACTGCGTTGGGATCCCAGCCGAAGGGTGGCGCGACGAAAAGCTCAATGAGTTCCTTGCCCATTACTCGGCGGCCGTCTCGCTGCTGGGTGGCCAGATGCATGCGGATCGAGTCCAACAGCGGACAGTGCTTGTTGACCTTTCCGGCCTTGTCGTAGAGCTTCAGGGCAGTCAGGTCTTTGCCTGTGGTGACGTTGCCGTCGAGCACATCCTGGATAGCCCGTTGGTCGTTTACGATGCGGACGGGAACCTTGTCGAACTTGGGGTAGAGCATGGGCCAATAGGCGGCCATCTCCGCTCGTAAGGCATCACCGGTGGTCTGGTTGGGCTTGATGGACAGTTGCCGATTCATGCCCTGGAAGACCAGATGCCCGGTGCGGATGCCCTCCTTGAGCCCGTCGACAACTTTGCGCCAAAGTTTCGGCAGGTCGTCGTTCTCGCGGTCCTGGGCCAGCTTGCGCGCGTCCTCCGACCTCTGTGGATCGCCGGTCCAATTTCCAGCGACTTCCTTCATGGCCAGGTACCTGGTGAGGTCCTGCTCAAGCTTGGTGACTCGACCACAAAGGAAGAACAGGGTGGCCTGCTCGTCGCTCCTAAGACTCTGGCTCTCGAAGTCGTCGAGCGTGACCCGGCCAAACGAAAGCGGCGTCGCCAATTTCAGCAAAACGTCGCCTTTGGTGCCAGGCACCACGGTGTTGTCGATCTCAAGTTTGAAGAGGAAGTCCTTGTCGTGGTAGGTCACGACGTCGGACCCAATCCAGTTGCGCCAGTGGGCCTTGCCAGCTTCGTGGATGAAGTTCCGGTCCAGGCCGCGTTCGCGGTCTTGCTGGCGGTACTGCTGTTCGACCGTCGTAACCTCGTCCTCGAAGGACCGTTTTTCGCCAGTAAGAAATTCGTACTCCTCGCCGATCTGTGCTACCAGACCGGCTTTGATCAGCCGATCCAGTTCGGGCTCGATCCGGGCTATGACCCTGGGGAGATCGTCGTCGGTGCTCTCCACCAACAGCCGGGCCACATTGTCGATAGTGCGTGGTATGAAAGGCAGTTCCCGGACGAGAAAGAGCACCTCTGCAACGCGCGAAGTGAGCGGGGTGGCCCCGGGCACCGCTTCCTTCAGCCGCGAAAGTTCCGTACGGACGTCAGGGCTGATCTCACCCTCACCAGCCAGGTTGCAGTACAGCTCGTCGAAGCTGACCAGGGCGCCAATTCCCTCGTCGAGGTACTTGCGCCGACCGGCTCGCAAGATGTCCTGGGTGATCGCCAACAGCGTACGGGTGGAACCAGACATCTGCTCGCCCCGACCGCCCTTGGAACGCAACGTCTTGACGATCTCCGGGATGAGGTTGACCTGGTAAGGGAAGAACGGGTAGTAGACAGGGAACTTGTCCTCGTCACAGGCGGGCAGCGTGCGGTTGGTGTTGGCCAGCTCACCCATTCCACGCAGCACGCCGCCGCGCTTTGCATACAGGTCGTCAAGCTTCTTCTTGCCGGCCAGCTTTTTTCTAAACAGGCGATCTTCCAAAACAAGTTCGATGTTCTCAGTGGTCAGAGCGGGCTTAATACGGAACCGGCCCTCGATCTTCTTCATGTCGCCCGCCAGCGCACGGGCCTCCTTATAGATGGAGCCCATGTCTCCATGCGTGGTGACAATGAGCCAAATCTTGCCCTGTCCCTTGATGGCTGATTCCTCAACCAGGGCTTGAAGGTGGGACAGCCGCCCCTGGTCGTCCCCGATCCACTGTCCCGATTCGTCGAGCACCAGGAACAGGCGTTGTGGCTTCTTGGTGGCGGCTTCGCGCCTTTTCAACTCGGCGAGAATGGTATCGACAAGAAAGGTCATATTGTGTAACTCACCCTGCTGTGCCTCACTGAGGGCCCTCTGTACGTCTTGTGGGGTCGGGAAGACCTCGGGGGCAACTTCGCAAGCGGCCGCATATAGATGCGTGCTATAGAACGACAGGTTCTGCTGGATATCGGGCCAAGGCTTCTTGGCCCTGGCCTCTACGGCAGTGTGCAGGTCGTTCAGCTTGCCCTGATTGTCGAGTTCGGCCTCAATGACTCGGGCGTAGATTAGGTTGTTGCTATATCCGAGGGAAAGGTAGAATTGCGACAGCAGAAGGCTGGCCAGTGGGCGGCTCTTGCTGTCGGCCAGCGTGTTGAGGTTGAACGCAAGGACGTCGGTCTGGCACTGATCCATCCGACCCAGGCTGCGAAGAATCGAGTTTCGCCGTGGTGCATCATGGGGAATGCGGGGCTCGAACCGTTTGCAGGCCGGCACGCCATCCAATGTCCGATTGCCAGCCAACAACGCCAGAACCTTGGCGAAGTGCGACTTGCCGGAGCCAAAATAGCCCGAAATCCAGATGCCCACTTCGGTGGTATCGGCCAGGAAAGTGTCGGTGTAGTGTTCCAGCATGTCGTCGAGGTACTGCTCGATCATGGGCGTGACAACGTAGCTGCCAAGCTCCCCTGCCAGCTTGTGCTCGTCGCCGATTTCGCCGACTTTGATCACCGGCTCGATCTTTTCCTCGACCTTGGTTTCGAAGAGATCCGCAATCCTCATGACCGATTGTCCTTCCTTTTTGTCTCAAAGCAGATCGCCACGATACATGAACTCATCGCGGCTGCCGACAAATGCGTACGTTCTGGGCCCGACGTTGTGCCCGGGAATCAACACGATCACAGGGCCGTTGAGCGTGGACTGGGCGCTATCCCACAGGCACTGCATTACAGCCCTAGGACCGGTCGCGGGGAACAACGCGGCCATTCGTTCCAGGCTCACCGCCGGCTTGCCAGGGCCGGACTCGGCAAGGCGGGCCTTGACGGCTTCAGCCACGGCTTTCACCCAGAGTTGGCCCAGCTCGGATTCCGGGTCTGACCCCGGCATGGGGTTAGCCATCGAACTAACCACATTCTCGACTCCGAACTCGGCGATGACGCCTTGGGTTACTTCGAGAGCGTCAACAGTTCGCACATCGATTTCCGGACGCAGGGCCCCTGTTTGCGTCCGCCATTCCTTCAACACAGCAGTTTCCACCCCCGGCGGATACACCAGGGCCAGAAATGGGGCGCCAGTCTTGCGGCCGATGAATTCGTATCGCGTGCGAATGCGCTCGATCGCTTCGTTGATTTTCCAGCGCCAGTCGTGGCTGCTCATGGCTTCTCCTTCCACTCCGGTGGCGTCTGAAGGACGACCGTCATTCCCACTTTTTCAAAATGGATGTCGCCATCACGCGACAGTCTAGCCAAACTGTCCGCAACATCCTGTTCCCCACACATAAAGAGGCGCCATGTGCGGTCCTCTATAACCTGCCGGCCACGACGACCTTCCACAGTGAGAATCCGCAAGAGGTGTCGCGCAGTTGACAGGGGTAGAGGGGGACGAACGAGCGCTTTGTCGCGGGTGCCGTTCAACAAGCCGAAGTCACGCAGGGCCGTGAGAATACTGTTGGCGAGCTTTCGTCGTGACACCTCTGCCCATCGCTGCACCTGAGGTTCGTCGGCCGAGGATTGATCGAGGAGATCGAGCACGTCATTTCGAGAAAC
>JABMQG010000185.1 GCA_013203365.1 Planctomycetota bacterium
CACCAACGGCGACACCCACCTCGGCGGCGACGACCTGGACGAAGTGCTCATCCACTACATTGCAGATGAATTCAAGAGGCAGGAAGGCATCGACCTGCGCCAAGACCCCATGGCCCTGCAGCGACTGAAGGAAGCCGCCGAAAAGGCCAAGTGCGAGTTATCGACGGCCGTGGAGGCGAATATCAATCTCCCGTTCATCACCGCCACGCAAGCCGGGCCAAAGCACATGACCTTGACCTTGACGCGGGCGAAGCTGGAACAATTATGCGCCGAGGTGTTCCAACGGCTGGTCGGACCGTGCAAGAAGGCGCTGTCCGACGCCAAACTGACCGCCGGCGACCTCGATGAGGCCGTGCTGGTCGGCGGATCCACACGAATCCCGCGCGTACGGCAGATCGTCAAGGAGATATTCGGCAAAGAGCCCGACAAGAGCATCAACCCAGACGAGGTCGTTGCGATGGGGGCGGCCATCCAGGGCGGTATCCTTGCCGGCGAGGTCGAGCAGCAGATGGTTCTGCTGGACGTGACACCGCTGTCGCTGGGCGTGGAGACCCTTGGCGGTGTGATGACCAAGCTGATTGAACGAAACACCACCATCTCCACCGAGAAGAAAGAGACCTTTTCCACCGCCGCCGACAACCAGACCGAGGTTACAATCCACGTTCTGCAAGGCGAGCGCGAGTTCGCCGGCAGCAACCGTACCCTGGGCCGGTTCAACCTGACGGGCATTCCCCCGGCGCAGCGTGGCGTGCCGCAGATCGAGGTAACTTTCAACATCGACGCTAACGGCATCCTGAACGTCTCGGCCACGGACATGGCCAGCGGCAAGAAGCAGTCCATCGAGATCAAGGGCTCCTCCGGCCTCAGTGACGCAGAGGTCGAGCAGATGAAGAAGGACGCGGAGGTCCACGCCGAGGAAGACAAGCAACGCCGCCAACTGATCGACCTGAAGAACCAGGCCGATCACCTGGCGTTTGCTGCCGAGAAAACGCTCAAGGATCAGGGCGAGAAAGTCCCGCAGGACAGTCGCAGCAACGTCGAGTCGGCAATAAACTCGCTACGGGAAACGCTCAAGGGCGACGACGCCGAGGCGATCAAGCGGGCAATGGAAAACCTCGAAAAGGCATCACACAAGATAGCCGAGGCCATGTACGAGAAGGTCAAGACCCAGGAGGGCCAAACCGGCCAGGCACCCACAGAAAAACCGGCCGACAAGAAGGGCGATGACGGCGGGGACGTCATCGACGCCGAGTATGAAGTGAAAGAATAAGAGTATCTAACAAGGTCTTCAGACAGCGCCAGACCGGCAAAGATGATATGTAACTTGCGGGCCTGGCGTTTGTTATGCGCATATAGAGGCCCGGCGATCGTTGGTCTAAAGTCCGCTCAACGCAATGCCGATAGACAAAAAGCCATGGTCGGTTACTGAGCCCTTGCCATGAAGTGAAGGATCTGCCATGCGACATTTTCGCAAGGCCTTCAATTTAATTGAACTGATGATCGTGGTGCTAGTCATCAGTATTCTTGCGATGATCGTAATTCCCAAGTTCAGTGACGCCTCGGACGAGGCCCGCAACTCCTCGATGGCAACGGAGTTGGCCGCCATCCGCCGGCAGATCGAACTGTATAAGAGCCAGCACGGCGGTCGAAGTCCACACGTGAAGGCCGATGGTGCCTCAGATACGTCCAAGTTTTTGGCACGGCTAATCGGCAAGACAGATCCGGACGGCACGTTGAACCTCAACGGCGCGTGCGGGCCGTATATCCGCCAGTGGCCCAAAAACCCTTTTGTCAAGGCTACCAACGCCGCCAGGATCAAATTCGGGTCGGCCCAAGACTCGCCCAGGGACAATAGTACCGGCTGGTACTTCTGCACCGCCAACGCCATGCTGCACGCCAATTCCTCGCGCGGTGGTGAATCTATCAACCAGTAGCAGCAGAAAACTTGACCGGCCCGCGGAAAACGATCGTACCGATACCGCCTGGAACTTTTTTGACATTTTAGCTGTAGTCGATCTATTGTCTCCCACATGCCCAATCGCCACGGCGTCAAGGCGCAACAGGCCAACGATATTCTGCGACAACTACGTGGAAATCTTCGGCAGAAACCCTATAACTGTAAGGTCGTCATCAAGGTATTCGAGCGGTCGGCCGCCTTCGTTGCTGGAACCAATAGCGATTCCGGCATAATAGGAGCTACATAATATGCCACCTGCATTCAACATCCAGCAGTTGTGGACGTTCCCCGTGCTGGACAACCCGGTGTGGAAATGGGCGGTGCTATTGGCCGTGTTGCTGGCCACAGGGGCCGTCGGAAAGATCGTGAGTTTCATGCTGGCCCGTCAGGGTCGCCGGTTCGCACAGCGGGAACGGCTGAAATTGCTCCAGTTCTTCTTAGAATCGGCCAGCAAGCCCGCGCAATGGGCCACCTACGCTCTTGGACTTCTCCTGGCACAGAACTTCCTTATACTGGACAAAAGTATCCGACAGTTTTGGATACAATTGGGCTTCGCATTAGGCTACGTCGCCGCCGCGTGGTTCATCTTCCGCATGGTGGACGTGCTGGAGTTCTACCTCAAAAAATTGACGGTCAGGACCGAAACCACGCTCGACGATCTGCTCGTGCCCTTGCTCCGCAAGACCCTGCGGGTGTTCATCATCATAGTTGCCACGATATTCATCGCACAAAACGTCTTCAACATGCAACTCGGCTCAATACTCGCCGGGCTGGGCATAGGCGGCCTGGCCTTTGCATTGGCTGCAAAGGATTCCATCGCCAACTTGTTCGGCAGCATCGTCATCTTCGCCGATCGCCCATTCTCAATAGGTGATCGCGTCAAGATCCAAAGTCAGGACGGTTTCGTCGAGGAGGTGGGCTTTCGATCGACCAAACTACGAACGCTCGACGGGCACTTGGTGACAGTTCCGAACTCCAGCGTCGCCAACGAAATGGTCGAGAACGTCAGCAAGCGACCGGCAATCAAACGCGTTATGACCGTCACAGTCACCTACAACACCACGGCCGAGAAGGTGCAGCGCGGCGTGGACATCCTTCGCGAAATTCTGGATAGCCGGATGGAACACTTCCATGACGACTATCCCCCGCAGGTGTTCTTCAACGACTTCGGCGCAGACACGCTGGACATCATCGTCTACTACTGGTTCGCCCCGCCGGACTGGTGGCAGTACCTAAAGTTCAACCACGATTTCAACTTGGAACTGCTGCGGCGGTTCAACGCCGAGGGCATCGAGTTCGCCTTCCCCACGAGAACGCTGTATCTGCGCCCCGAAGGCCAATTCGCCGCCACCGTCAGAACCTTAGCGCCGACCGGTCCGGAGGTGGGCTCTTAGGCCCTAGAGCATTTTCCGATTGAGATGACGTACGAAAACGGAACGTTTGGCCCCTGTTTCAGGGCCAAACCGTGTTTCGCATACGACAGTCTTTTCGCAAATTGTTATAACAGACAGAATGCGGCAAAACCGCAGGATCATCAATATCGATAGTGCTCGGCCTTGAACGGGCCGTCCACGGGCACGCTGATGTAGTCGGCCTGTTTGCTGGTGAGCTTCGTCAGCTTGGCGCCGATCTTTCCCAGGTGCAGCCGGGCCACTTCCTCGTCCAGCTTCTTGTCCAGCCGATATAGGCCGATCGGGCGTGGATTTTGCCACAAGTCGATCTGCGCCAGGGTCTGGTTGCTGAACGAGTTGCTCATCACGAAGCTGGGATGGCCGGTCGCGCAGCCAAGGTTGACCAGCCGACCCTCCGCCAGCAGGTAGATCGAATGCCCATCGGGGAAGGTGTACTTGTCCACTTGCGGCTTGATGTTAATCCTTTGAATCCCGCCCCAGCCCTGTAACCTGTCGACCTGGATCTCGTTGTCGAAGTGCCCGATATTGCAGACAATCGCCTGGTCCTTCATTGCCGCCATG
>JABMQG010000186.1 GCA_013203365.1 Planctomycetota bacterium
CAACCACGCGATGCACTCCACTTTACCGTCACCAAAGCCGCAAGTCGACCACCGCAGGAAAGGGAAGGCCCACGGTAGAGCTTATGGGGCTTGTCTTTGGCCGCGGTTCTGGTAACCTGAGCCGTAGTGGTGGGGTGTCTCGGCTCCGGGAGCCAACGCTGGTCTCAGCAGCCGAGTATGCTAAAGTCGCGTACTGTTTTAATATAAACACTTTCGGGATGTCGCCGTCGGCGGCGGCCGATAAGGCCATTGAAGCTATCGCCGCACTGCGGAAGCGTATTGGCATCCCTAAGTCGTTGGCCGAAGTGGGCGTTAGGGAAGACCAGCTTCCGTTGCTGGCGAAGAAGGCGTTTGAGGACCCCTGTCACCAGACCAACCCTCGGCCCTGTACCGAACGCGACCTGCTGGGGCTCTATCGGCAGGCTTACAATCAGTGATCAATCTTAGCGCATTCTGCAAGGCACCGGAGACATGTCATGGCTGATGGCTTCACCGGGTCCATCCTGCGGGTGGACCTGACTGCCGGGAAGATCGAAAAGCAGCAGTTGGGTGATGATTTTTATCGCACCTACATAGGCGGCGGTGCGTTCGGGGCGTACTTTCTGCTGAAGGAGACAGCCGCGGACCTCGACCCCTTCGCCGAGCAGAACGTCTTGACCATCGCCGTATCCGCGGCGACGGGGGCGGCGGTCAGCGGTGCCAGCCGATGCTGCGTTACCGCTTTATCCCCCGAAACCGGCGCCGTGGCCGACAGCCAGGCCGGCGGGAGCATAGGCCCGGCGATCAAGCGTGCCGGCTACGATGCCATCGTCATCACAGGCAAGGCCAAAAGGCTTTCTTACCTGCTGGTCGCCGGCGACGACGTTCTGATCGTCGATGCCGGCGACCTGAAAGGCAAGACCGTCCTTGAAGTGCACGACTTGCTTCGGGCCAAGCATGGTCAGAAGCACCTGAGCATCCTTCAGTGCGGGCCGGCAGGGGAGAAGCTTGTCCGATTCGCGTGTCTTCTTGCGGACTTGAACAACGCCGCCGGCAGGACCGGCCTTGGGGCCGTCTTCGGTTCCAAAAACCTTCGCGCCGTGGTCGTTCGGGGCGACAAGCCGATCCGCTTCGCCGATCCCCAGGGTCTGAAGGTTCTCGCGTCGTTGGCTGCTGAACGCATTGAGAGTAGCGGATTTCCACTTACCCTCCGTAAACACGGCACCCCGGGTGTGGTTGGAACTCAGGCCGAGGCTGGCAATTTGTCGACGCACAACTACAGCCGCGGTTGGCACGAGGACTACAAGCAATTGGACGGCTCCGTCTACGAACCCCTGATTGGCGCCGGCGGCACCACTTGTTTCGCATGCGTCGTCAGATGCCGTAAGAAGGTCAAGGCGGACCACCCATACCAGGTTACCGACAGGCTGGGCGGCCCAGAATTCGAGACCATCGGGCTGCTGGGCGCCAACCTGGACATTACCGATCCGGTGGTGGTGGCCAAGGCGAATGAACTGTGCAACAACTACGGGCTCGACACCATCACGATGGGTGGGCTTGCCGCATACCTTTTCGAATCGCTTCAGGCCGGGGCGATCGGCCCGGAGGTGTTGGGCGGCAGGAGGACGGGCTTCGGCAACGGCGAGGCGCTGCTGTGGCTGATCGAGCAAGTTGCGCAGCGCAAGGGCGTGGGCGACGTGCTGGCAGAAGGATTCTCGGCGGCTGTGAAAGAATTAGGCAGCCAAACCGCGCCCTACGCCATACACGTCAAAAATCACGGACTGGCCGTCCACATGGCCCAGGTCAAGCCCAGTCAGGCCCTGATGTACGCCGTCTGCCCCATCGGCGCCGACCATATGTCCTGCGAACACGACTGGCTTTTAGCCAGCGAATCGGAGGCGTGCAAGGGCCTGGGCATCCTCGGGCATGGATCGGCCGGGTCAACCG
The DNA here is from genome assembly GCA_013203365.1 of Planctomycetota bacterium. GTDB lineage: Bacteria > Planctomycetota > Phycisphaerae > SM23-33 > FEN-1343 > JABMQG01. The sequence continues at coordinate 1,927 of JABMQG010000186.1, forward strand.
ATCTGGCAAAGGTCCGCATGACCGTGTACTCCCAGTATTTCTACAGCGCCCTGGATGCGCTTTGCCTGTGCATGTTCTGCTGGGGACCCGGCAACCTGTTCATGTACCGCGAACTGGAAGACCTGTGCCGATTCACCACCGGCTGGGATTTGACGATCTGGGAGCTGATGAAACTCGGTGAGCGTCGCGTGAACATGATGCGCCAGCTCAATGCGCGGCGGGGCTTTACTCGCCAAGACGATCGACTGCCTGGACGGCTTAACGAGCCGTTGCCCGATGGGCCTTCCAAGGGCCGGCGGGTCGATCCGGAGGCGTTTGCCCAGATGTTGGACCAGTATTACGACTTAATGTGCTGGGACCGCCAAACCGGCAATCCAACGCCGGCCAAACTGATGGAACTTGGGTTGGAATGGACGATTTGACGCCTGCCAGGCACGATAGACCGCGTGCCGGCTCGACACATCTATTTATTCAGGACGCAAGACAGCCATGAGCAAATCGCATGAAGACAAGCCGGGGAAATGGCCGGACTGGCTCACGCAGGAACAGATAGACACGATCGCCGTGGCGTTTACCGGCGTCTATGGGTTACTGTTCGGCAAGCGCATGACGTACGATTTCTTCCGCGACCACGTTGCCGACGCCGGTACGCACGCGTGCAACTATCTTATGACCACCGACTTGAACATGAACGTGCTGCCGGGGTTCAAACTGGCCAGTTGGGACCAGGGCTTCGGTGACTTTCACGTCAAGCCGGACATGCAAACCATCCGCCGGCTTCCCTGGCAAAGCGGAACGGCACTGGTGCTGGCCGACCTTTTCCACACGACGGGCGAGCCGGTCGAGGAATCGCCTCGCCGGGTTCTAGCCCGGCAGTTGGAGAAGTGCCGACAGGCAGGCATGAAGGCATGCATCGGGTCGGAGCTGGAGTTCGTTTTGTTTGCCGAGGACTACCAGACGATCACAAAGAAGGGATTCAGGGACCTCGTCCCAAGTTCCGACTACCTGATCGATTATCACATCCTCCAGCCTGGCCGCGATGAGGACGTCCTGCGACGGCTTCGCAATGAGATGCCAGCCGCGGGCATCCCAATCGAGTGCAGCAAGGGTGAAGCCGGCCAGGGCCAGCACGAGGTCAACCTGGTTTACGCTGAAGCGATGGAAATGGCCGACCGGCATATCGTCTATAAGACCGGCGCCAAGGAGATCGCATCGCAGCAGGGCAAGGCGCTGACCTTCATGGCCAAGTGGGCGGCCAATCAGGCCGGCAACGGTTTCCACCTGCATACGAGCCTGTGGGACGCCAAAGGCGAGAATAACCTGTTCTGGGATGCCGGCGCCGGCCAAAAGAGCGAACTGTTCGGCCAGTTCCTGGCTGGGCTGTTGAAGTATAGCAGAGAGCTGAGCTACTTCTTCGCCCCGACGGTGAATTCATACAAGCGATATCAGAATAATTCGTGGGCCCCGACGGCGATCGTCTGCGGGCATGACAACCGCAGTTGCGGGCTGCGCGTTGTAGGGGCGGGTAATTCGCTGCGGATCGAAAATCGCATGCCGGGCGCCGACGCCAATCCCTACCTGACCTTCGCGGCAACCTTGGCCGCGGGTATTCGCGGCGTAGAAGAGAAACTGGATCCCGGCCAGATCTATCAAGGCAACGCATACCTGGACGAAAGCCTTCCCCGACTGCCTGAATCGCTGGCCATTGCGACGGAGCTTCTGGCTAACAGTGAGATGGCGAAATTGGCCTTCGGGGCCGAGGTGGTCGAGTTTTACGTCCAAACGGCTCGTCTTGAGAACCGGGCATTCCGGCAATCGGTGACCGATTGGGAACGCCAGAGATACTTCGAGCAGATATAGAAGCATGGGAAAACGAAAACCTGTCATCGGAATAAACTGCGACATGGACATGGAGGGCGCCGGTCGGCCGCGCCCTAGGCCATACGTGTTTGTCTTGGCCGACTATTTCGACGCCATAATTCAGGCCGGCGGACTTCCCATTCTGCTGCCGCCGCTGGACAACGATGAAGACATTCGGCAGGTGCTGGCCGGCCTGGATGGATTGCTGCTGACCGGCGGCGGCGACGTTGATCCGTCGCTTTACGGGCGGCCACTTCACCCGGCGACCAAATTGGCCTCGCCACGGCGATTGCAGTTCGATTTGCTGCTGACAAAGGCCGCACTGGCGTTTGAAAAGCCGATTCTCGCCATCTGCCTGGGCGCGCAGATGCTAAACGTGGCAGCCGGCGGAACACTGAGGCAAGACCTGGAAGACCAAACACAGGGCCGCCTTGAGCATAGGCAAGTGCCCAATGACGATAAGGAAGTGCATATAGTGACTATTTCGCCGGGTTCCAGCCTGGCAAAGATCGTGGGAACTTCTCCCCTCGGCGTCAACAGCACACACCACCACGCCGTCGATACGGTCGCGCCGGGGTTCAAGGCATGCAGCACGGCCTCGGACGGTGTAATCGAGGCAATCGAACGCCCAACCGGCCCAATGACCCTTGGTGTCCAGTGGCACCCCGAACGGCTGAGGGATAGCGACAGGCACCGAAGTCTGTTCAAAGCGTTGGTCGAACAGGCAGGCCCTGATCCCAGGGCGCCTGACTAAGTCAGGTGAAGCCGACCTGGGGCCCAGGAATACGAAAAAGGATCCTGGCGTGAAGCTGTTTCCACTACCCAGGCAAATGCGAGTTCTCCCTGGGCAGACGGCAATCGGTCCGGTGAGATTTCAGCCTTCACTCCCCAGGGACGCTCTTGAGGCCTCCGCTCGGCGTGTCATCGCGGCGGCAACCGACGGTGACGGTGAGGCTCCATTATGCGTCCGGACTTCTTTGCAGGGCGAATCGGAATGGGCCGAGGGTCTCGAAGAGCAACAAAAGGCCTTTATTCACAGCCAGGGCGCCCAGGAACGCTATTGCCTTAACATTTCCGGCGAGGGTGTCAAGATCGCCGCCGCGGCCACTGAAGGGATTGCCTCTGCATTAGCCACTCTCCAGCAGATGATAGAAGCCTCCACGTCTCAGACTGTCCCTTGGACGATAATCTCGGACTGGCCGGCGATGCGGTTCCGGGCGATTTCGCCCAGCCTGACATGGTATACCGGGCCTCAGGACAGCTATCATCTACGAGCCGAGGGATTCGACTGTCATCTTTGGTCGGGCAATGAGTGGAAAGTCCTGGTGGACTGGATGGCGCTGCACAAGTTGAACAAGTTGATCTTGTGCATGTACGGTTCCTGGCCGTTCAGATTGCCCGACTACCCGCAGGCAACAGCGGATTACGAAGTGGACCGATGGGACGCAGTCGCTGGCCGGCGGATTCGCGTGCGATTCCGGCACCCCAACATCGAGAAGCCGTTTCTGCCGGGTGTGTTGGATTACGCCCGCGTTCGTGGCATTGAGAGTTACGCCTACATCGGCCTGAACTCCTTCAACGGATTCCTTCAGCAGGTTGAGTCGCGCGGGGGGGAGGGACACG
>JABMQG010000187.1 GCA_013203365.1 Planctomycetota bacterium
CCTCTGGGATTCCTCAACGCCGAGAGATATTAGCCCTCTTTGCTTGGTAGTCCCTGACAGCGGTTTACACCCCGAAGGGCTTATTCCCGCACGCGGCGTCGCTCCGTCAGACTTTCGTCCATTGCGGAATATTCGTTACTGCAGCCTCCCGTAGGAGTCTGGGCAGTGTCTCAGTCCCAATGCGCCGGGCCGACCTCTCAGTCCCGGTACCCGTCGTAGCCTTGGTGAGCCGTTACCCCACCAACTAGCTGATAGGACATGGGCCGCTCTCCCGCCGGCAGGCCCCGAAGGGTCCCCGCCCTTTAACCGCTGCTGCTTTTGCAGCAACGGCATAATCAGGTATTACCACACCTTTCGGTGAGCTATCCCTGTGCAGGAGGTACGTTAACCATGTATTACTCGCCCTTACGCCGCTCTACTCGCTTCCCGAAGGAAACTTTCGCGCTCGACTTGCATGTCTTAGCCATGCCGCCAGCGTTCGTTCTGAGCCAGGATCAAACCCTTCACTTTTTGTATCGTTGAAGCCCCGGGCAAGCCCGAGGTTAATCTACGATGAAAGGCTGACTCTGCTTACCCGACCGATCTTTGTCGGGGCGCTGCCCCAATCGTTTGGGGCGGCTATAACTCAAAATCCTCGATTAGGCACAATAGCAGCATCACGAGGATTATGAGCCGGCTCGACCTGCAAGTCAGGCCAAGCCATGGATCTCAATTGTCCTTCGTTCGGTTCCGGCAATCCGGCACCGATGAAGGCCATAGCCTCGTGACGACCTCTCTGTTCACTTTTCAAATATCTATGCGACAAAGCCTTATCGCCCAGTCGCGTCTTTTGCCCGCCATCAGCAAGGTCAAGGAGTATATACCCAAAATCCTTGCAGTCAAGCGTGCAAGTTCTTTTTTTTATAAAAATTCACACGCTTCAGCCACCGATGCCTGCGGGCTGCATAACATTGACACAAAATAATACAGCCCCCAGGGACAAATGTCAACTAAATCTGCGAGCAGAATTCGTCTGCTGGTCGCTATTGATGTAGGCCAAGGGCTTATTGAATCTTACGTCATGCAGGTGCCGGCGTTTTTTTTTCTGGCCGCACCACGCGGAACAACGCCGCAGCCCGGCCACTTCAGGGTCCGTCGATACTTCACTCACAATTTCCTCAGTTACAGTTCTTACCAGCCTGGAACCCCACGCACTTGCACCCGAAGGTGAGTTTTTCAGGCAAGCACCGGCAGTTGACACTTGACGGACGACTACCCTTGCGCAGTGGCCGCGATTTGGCGCAGGGTGTCGAGTTTCCGGCGAACCTCCATGGCCATGCGTGAATTGGGGTAGTCCTGCACGATCTGCTCGCCGGTCTTGACGGCGAGGTTCCATTGGTCCTCGTTCACTGCTATGGCGAACTGGACGCCGAGATTGTGCAGCTTTGCGCGGAACACGCCACGGGCGCTCTCGGACATAGCCGCCGCCTCTTGGGGGGACAGATAACGGTCCAACTCCCGAAGCAGCTTGATTGAGCCGTCGACATCATTGCGCTTCACTGCCTCGTCATATTGATGGAGCAGTTGGCTCTTGTGCCGGCTCCTGGCCTGGTCGGTCTTCTTGGTCAGTTCATTGACGGCCTGGTTCATCGGGAAGGCCTGCAAGAGGCGTTGCGTCTCCCGCATGGCGCGATCCCAGTTTTTCTCGGCGATGATCTGATTGACGCGCTCAATGGCGGCGTTGGTTTTCTCTTCGTCGCTGGCACGTCGGCTGGCAGAAACGGCGGTGCGAATTCGCTCTGCCTCGGCTTGGTAACCGAGGTTCGTCATCCGGTCGATGAGTTTCTCGGCCTGGACGTAGTCCTGCCGTAGAAGGCAGTCGTTTATGATCTCCTGAACCGCGTCTAGTTCCCGCTCGCGGTAAATCATCGTCTTGGCCTGATCGCTCAACGCGGCCAACTCGACCAGACGCTTCTGGTGGTTTTCGCTTGCCGACAAGACCGACTCCAAGCGGCTGACGTGCCCGTTCAGGGTCACCATGGCCGCATAGTTGTCGGCCCAAACCTGCATCAGGCCGTAGGCCACGACAACGCCCACCGCCGCGGCCAACTCAGCCAAGAACGCCAAAGTATAAAGTGCCAGTTTTATCGCGTCGGCTTGGCCGGACAACTCCAGCACGCCCGTGGCGATAGTAACCACCAAAGCCAAGGCCAAAACAACCAGCGACAACACTGTTGCCAGCTTGGCCAGCCGGATGAGCCAGCTAAAGCGTCCGTAGGCTTGCGGCATAAAGACACTCCTTCCTTCCGCACACTGCACCCAAGTGACGGAACTGCAAGCGGTTGTTCACCGACTACTTGCAATCTACATTCGCCGGCGGTCGAAGTCAACCGCGCCCAGGCCTTTTAGCCGATCTTCCATGAACATGAAGTGGCCCCCGCAAATCGGCCGGACGGGCGAAAAAAGGCCGCCAGCCTGAGGCAATCACCTCAAATGGGCGTTCTTGCTTGTTGTTGGCAATCTCACGCCTGTTTCCTGGCGATAACTTGCGAAGTGCCGGAATGGTTAGTATACTATAAGGTTTTCAGCATCACAACGGAAACGTATATGCCCTTTGCGACCATGGATACCGAGCAGGTCGCCAGGTACCTGCA
>JABMQG010000188.1 GCA_013203365.1 Planctomycetota bacterium
ACTACGAATCTCTTCGATATGAATCACTTGCTGCAGTGGTCCTTCTGGCGACGTCGCCATCAAGCCATCGCCCCTGTTGCCACTACCAAGCCCGCGCCCTATAATGCGAGACTGTAGTACCAAGGAGGTGAATATGAGGCCGAATCGAGGGATGAGGGTCATTGTGCCAATCTTCGAACCCCTGGAGAATCGACAGTTACTTGATGGCTCGGCCCCCGTGTTTGCGACGCCGATGACGGACCAGTTCATGGCTGTGGATGGTGGCTTGACCCTCGGCGTGAACGGATTCGACGTGGACGGCGATGCCCTGACGATCACTGCCGTCAGCGACAACCCAAACCTGGAGATCACGATCCCCACCGGGAACCGTTACGCCACGCTGCACTTCACTCAGTCCAATGGCGTGACGGCCATTGGGGACATTGTGGTGCAGCTTTTTGACAATCGCAGCCTGATGGCTACCTCACGGTTCGTGACCTTGGCGACCAACGCCGTTAATTTGGATGGAACTCTGAACCCTTCTGGAATTCCCTTCTACACCAACGTCGCGGTGCACCGGGTCATCGAGGATTTCATGATCCAGACGGGCGACACGGTCAATGGCGACGGCACGGGCGGAAGCGAGCTGGGTACGTTCAACGACACCTTTGATCCGGTGCTGTCGTTCTCCGGCATCGGTGTGCTGGCAATGGCCAATAGCGGCGTCAACACCAACGACTGCCAGTTCTTCATCACGACCGGTACGGCTCCGTGGCTGGACCAGGTGCACATGATCTTCGGGCAGGTCGTATCGGGCTGGGACGTGCTGGAGACGCTGAATACCGTCCATACCGACAGCAACAATTCTCCTGACCAGTCACCCTACGATCCGCCCAGGCTTGCCAGTGTGCAGGTTGTCGAGGATGCGCACGATGGTACCGTCACAATGCAGTACACCGACAAGGCCGGCGGCGTCTCGCACGTGACTATCCGGCTGGACGACGGGAACGGGAACATCACCGAGCAGACTATTACCGTTCAGGCCATGGGCATAAGCGATCCTGGCCTGTTACGTGTCACGCCTGGCGAGGCGGGCGGATTCACCGCCTCCATGAACGGGTATACCGACGGCGGAACATTGGACTGGACGGTTTACACGACCCTGACCGGGGCCTCGGTAGCTGTAGACGACACCACCGGAGAAGTCTCCATAACCAGCCCAGCCGGCTACGAGGGCGTCTTTCAGGTCATTCTGGGGCTCACTATATCCGGCGACCAGCGTATGGCAACGCGTTCATTCTTCGTGGCCAGCCAAGCCAGCGAAGACCAGCAGGTCATTGCCGGACTACCGTCCAGCACGGGTGCCACTGAGTATAGCAGCGATGTCGTGGGCAACCTTGTGTACCTGGCCTGCGGCAATGCCGGCATCGAGGTCTACGACGCCACAGACCCGGCCCAGCCCTTGCTGCTAGGCTCGTACAACACGGCCGGAGAAGCTCGCAACATCAAGGTCGTAGGCGACTACGCCTTCGTCAGCGACACTTTCAACGGGCTGGTGACGCTGAACGTCTCCAACCCGGCCGACATTACGTTGATCAGCACGACCCCAGTCGGCGGCTCGGCTGCGCTGGGTTTGGATGCACGGGATGGTCTACTGTATGTGGCCAGCTACGCAGACGGCCTGAACGTTTACGACATCAGCAATCCGGCGCAGATCGCTCTGGTCGGCAACATCGCTAACCTTTTCAAGGACTCCAGCAGGAACTGGGTCCGTTTCACGCAGGCCATGGACGTCGCTTTGTACGGAGATTATGCCTACGTTACCGAGTATATCGCCGGGGCCGTTGTGGTTTTGAACGTATCCAATCCCGCTTCAATGAAGTATGTCAGATACTTCTTTTCTGCGGGGTACACTTGGGGCATCGACGTATGCGACAACCGTCTGTACGTAGCCAACGTCAGTGCAGGGCTGCTCGTGTACAGTCTGTCGAAACCCGCCAAGCCCAAGCTTCTGGGACAGATGGCCGTTTCCGATTTCGCCTGCTTTGTCAGTGTGTACAACCAGATGGCCGTGGTGGGCACAGGTCAATCCGGCTTCTGGTTTATCGACGTGCACAATCCCAAGGCCATGACGATGCTCTACCACCTCGCCAGCACAGGCGCTGGCGGGCAGGCGACAGCCATGGGATCGACCCTGGTTCTGCCGATGAGCTCCTCAGGTGCGATACTGATGGACGCCGGCGACCTAATTCAACGCATTACGGTGGAGTCCTCCCTGACGATCACAGACAGTGCCGGCACGGCCATCACCATCAAGGCCAGCAAGGCCCTCGTGTATGCCTACATGACCGCACCGGAGGGTGGTGACATCGACCATATCGAGATCGTACCGTTGTCTGCCGGCGCCAGCAGAGTAAAGATTACTACCAAGGGTGCAGCCAAGGATACCCGTTCCACCGTCAACGCCATCCACGTCAGCGGCGCATTGAAATCTCTCACGGCCAAGACGATCAACCTGAACGGCGACTTCACCGCCGACGGCATGGTCAAATCGCTTGCCCTGGGCAACCTCACCGGCGGGACCATCGTTCTGCCGGCGGCGCCTGTCGGAGACACTCGTTCCAAAGCCGTTTTGACTTTCGACAGGCTCAGCGAGGCCAGCATCATCAGCGACATCCCCATCAAGTCGTTGACTATGACCGACTGGATCGACGTCGACGCCATACGTGACGAGGTGACCGCACCTTGGCTGGGGAAGCTGTCCGTCAAGGGTAGCAAAAAACGTGTGATCTCAGGCGACTTCGCCGCCGACCTGATGCTCAATCAGGACAATGCCGCCACCGCCAAGAATATCCTCGGCAAGGTCGCCATCGCCGGAGACTGGGGCGATGACATCCAGACCATCATAGACGGCTCGTACGACGCAGCCGCCTACGAGAGCATATGGGATATCAACGGGAACGTCGGCTCGGTAACTGTCAAAGGATCGGCTGGCAACGTCATCCTGCGTGCTGCCGGTTCCATCGGCAGAATCGCTGTCGCAGCAGCCGGGCACGCCGATTTCCTGGCCGGCATAAGCGATGCCGCCGAACGCCACGCCGCGAACGTCGACGAATTTGAGAATATGCTGGCCACCATAAAGTCGTTCAAGACTACCGGTATCAAGGTCTCCAAGGGCCAAGCCGCCCCGGCTTTTTTATTCCTGGACAGCAGTCTATCCGCCAGCAAGATCGGTACCGTCAAGTTCCTGAACGCCGATTTCGACAACGGCGGCCAGTCGTTCGGCGTGTTCGCCCGTTCGACCGGAACAGGCAAGGAGATCCGGTCCGTCACTTGCATCAATACCCTCACGAAGGAACGAATCTCCTGGCGGAAAAGCCCGCAGCTCTTCCCTCTGGGCGACCTGGTTGTGGACCTGCTGAACTGAGCTTGACAGGGCGGTTCCTCGAAGTACTTCCGAATCTGGCCAGTCTTATACGAACTGCTGGCCGACACTGCGGTTGCCGATGATAACACGGGCAGGTTCCAACGTCTCTCCGACCTTCTTCGCGGCCCATTCCACCAACTAGGGCTGCACGATGTTCTTGAGATACGAGGTATTATACCTATTCGTTCGGAACTGCGATCCAGCGGTCTTGGGGCATAACAATTCTGCCTAGACGTTATCTTTTGAGTGAATCCTTTAGATTATCGCAGGCCGCTCTTGTCACCTGAAGGTTTGGACGAAGTTGTTGAATCTCCAAAAAACCCTTCTCTGTGACCTGACTCTTGGCGGGGAGAAAAAGAATGCGGAGATTATCCATCTTCTTTATATGCTCGAATGCCCCGTCAGTTATCAAAGGACAAAAACTCAGGTCTAGCCTCTTGATCGACTTTATACTCGGTAATGCGGCAAGCTCTTCATCAGTTATGCGAGGATGCCCCTGGTCATCAAGGATCATCAGTTCCGGTACTCGATTGTCGTTCCACTCCGCGACCATATCGCTCAAGCCACCGGTGAGGACAATGACGCCCCAACTGGAGCACGCCGGAATATCCACCTTACCACCTGGCCCAGTAACTCCAATCGGAGATTCTAAGTCCGAGAGCATGGTTACGTCCCCAGCATTTCGGCAATACAGAATGCAACCCCCTTGTTGCGAACGATAAGTCATGGCCCCATACCCTTCTGATGCTTTCGAATCGCCCGAACCAGATTTCTTGCAGCCAGTCGTTGCCAACATTACGGAAAGAAGTGTCAATGCCAGATACGTCAGAATGCCGAATCGTGATTTCATGATAGCCTCGATCTTCCTGAAATTAGTTTACCTATCCCTAGAAGTTACTTCCATGGCTGTTCCCTCAGCAAAGCGGCCAGTAATATTATGCCAACACAGACCACTACAGGAACAAGCATGAACATCCATACGAGGAATCCCTTTAGGTATCCGACCGGGCGACCTGTCTCGCCTAACGGCGTTCGCTCGGCTGATATGCCTCTGCCGTAGAACACTGTGCTGCCAATCACAAAAACAATGGCGTCAGATTGGGACATTCTGGCCAAAGTAACTACATTTAACCGCGGCCTCTTATTCCTGGTGAAAAGCTGATCAATTGCAAGCTGCTGTCGCGATTTGCTGCCGGGCGACAATAGTAGGCGGAGCCTTTGGTTATGTCAACATGGAATCTCGTGTCATGGCTGTTTCCAGATGCATCCGGGCCGGGCACGGCAGACAAGCGGAGGCCATTCGCCAGGTTGAGTTCGAGTGGGTGTACCTCTTCGGTGCCGTCTGTCCAGCCAGCGACAAGGCTCACGGCTGCCTGCTGCCCTACGTCGATTCCGAGTCCATAATCGTTTACCTGGCGGACTTCAGCCGAAACCTGCCGCCGGAAGAGCACGCCCTGATGGTTCTGGACACTACCTTCGACAGTGCGGGCACAGGCCAACTAAGCAGCAAAAAAAACATCGCTGATCTGGTGCCGATAACTGAACCCGCAGTTCGTCGGTTGCTGTTGGCAGTTATATGGCCTCGGCTGAGGGATATTGAAAAGTCACTGACGTGGTCGTTCTGGCGACGCCGGCATCAAGCCATTGCCCGCCGCTGTCACTATCGGGCACGAGATCCAGCTAAAACGCGACTGTAGTACTAATCCAGGCAGACCCCCACCCTGCTGGCTGCGCCGAGTTATCTGTTCTTCGAGGCGGCTTGGGCCTTTTTCACCATCTCCCAGAACTGATCGTCGACCAGGACGGTTTCGACGTGCACGTCGCAGAACAGCACGTGCGTGCGATTGGCGTTTCGCGTTCGCGTGGCGGGGTCTTCGTAGACCATGATCGACATAGGGTCAAAGAGTTTCGGCGGCGGAATGTACACGTATAACTTCTTCCCGGTAACGGGGTTGACCAGCATCTCTTCCGGGGCATACCGCCCTTTCACGAGTGTATCCAGGTCTGGTGGCGCGATGTCCTGGTTGTTGGCCATGTACACGTTGATGGCCTGGCCGATGCCCAGGAGATTGGCCCGCGACACTGCCTCCTTCGCATTATCCCTGGCCTGGCGAAACGCAGGGACCAGGATATCGAACACCTGCTGGGTTTTCGATTCGTTGCGGTCCAAAACAAGTCGATCTTTCGCAATCACCGGCGTAAGGAACGAGGCAAGTTTATCGAATTCCGGCACGTATGAGGAGACTGCCTGCTTGAGGCTTTGGAGAGAGGTTGGGATCAAACCGTTCAACGCCTCCGCCGAGGCTGGATCATTAGACTGAACGATTATCCTGATCGAGGCCTTCGGAGGAAGGTTCGCCCCGACCGCCATCCACAACAGCCCGCGTGTAATGGCCGTGCTCGGCCCGCCACCGAGCTGTTTCGGTAGGGTCGGCATCGTCTCCTCTATCACCCGGCGGTTGACGGCGGTGGGAAGCAGCAGGACCTGCACATCGGTGTCGCCGGCGGTGGCGAAGGCCTCGGGCAATTCCACCCGTGGATTCAGTGTCATGTTCGCCAGCCGTCCGAGGACATCTTCGGCCCCGCCACAAACGGCCCCGCTCAACACCCGACACGCCCCCTTCATACCGAA
>JABMQG010000189.1 GCA_013203365.1 Planctomycetota bacterium
GCCGCCGACGTTGTGGTGGCACTTGATGTTCGCCGTTTGACCTGCCATGGCCTGGCCCGACTCGATCACATCGGGGTAGAGCGTACCCTGTGCCAGGTACCTGGCGTTTGGGATACCCTCCGCCGCCGACTTGAACACGTTAATGAACTGTCGGCCTATGATACGGCGTTTCTGCTGAGGTTCGGCCGTGCCGGCGAGCGACTGGAGGAACTGCTCGGTGGCGTCCACTACCCGCAGGTCGATGTGAAAATGCTCCCGGAAGGTGCTTTCGACCAGTTGGCGTTCGTTTTTTCGGAGCAAGCCGTTATCGACGAATATGCACGACAGGCGGTCGCCAATGGCCTGTTCCAGGAGGGCCGCGACCACGGCTGAATCCACGCCACCCGAGAGGCCGCAGATAACTCGCTCGTCTGCTCCGACGCGTTGGCGGATCTGTTCGACGGCCTCATCGATGAAGTTGCCCATTTTCCACAGGCCCGAGCAGCCGCAGATGTCGTAGAGGAAGTTGGCGAATACTTGGTTGCCTTTGGGTGTGTGGGTGACCTCCGGGTGAAACTGCACGCCGTAGAGCGGGTATCGTTTGTGTTTGACGGCGGCGAATGGACAGTTGTTCGTGGTGGCCAGTGGGATCAGGTCGTCGTGCAGGTCTTGTACCTGGTCGCCGTGGCTCATCCAGACCTGCATAGTCTGCGGCAGATGTTCGAGCAGGCCGTCTCCGTTGCATATGGTCAGCTTTGCCCGGCCGTATTCGTGGGCGGCAGCCCGCTTGATCTGGCAGCCTAGCATTTGACAAGCGATTTGCATACCGTAGCAGATTCCGAGAATCGGCAGGTCCAGCTTGAATATCTCCTGGTCGCATCGAGGCGCGCCCTCATCGTAGACGCTGGCCGGGCCGCCGGTGAAGATAATGCCCTTTGGGTTGAGTTTTCGGATTTGCTCGGCAGGCAGGTCGGGTCGGGCCAGGATGCTATACACCCCGTTCTCCCGCACCCGGCGGGCTATCAACTGGGCGTATTGGCTGCCAAAATCCAGAATGACGATCAGTTCCGACTGTGTCTGCATCGCGGTTGCTCCGTATTCGTCGGCGCCGGGGGCAAGACAGCCACAAACTGCCACTGGCGACGAAGAAGCGACTATACGAATTGGATCGCCGGCCTTCAATGGTCTCGGCGGGCAGAAACGTCGTGGGTCAGGGTAGCAGCCGGGGCGGTTGAACGCCTTGGACTTCGATCAGGGTCTTGCCGTCCAGGTTGTCGGGGGTTTCTCGGCCTAGAAGGGTTAGAAGGGTCGGCATGAGATCGACGGTTCGCGCGGCTGTTCGGCGTTCGTTGGGAATACCGGGACCGGCCAGCAGCAAGGGCACGTGCATATCACTGGGGCGCAGGCCGCCATGGCCGGCGTGGTGGATGGTATTGAAGTCCCAGCCCGGAGCGGCGAACACGGCCAAGTCGCCGGCCAGACGTGCGCGGAAGTAGGCGATGATTTGCGCAGGCAAGTCGGGAGTTTCGGTGTCACGCGTGGCCATAAGCCAGGCGCGTGGCGAATGCGGCGTGCCGTCGAGCATATGTACTCCAACGCAGCCATGCCAGTCGAGTGGATCGTCTCCGGCTATCAGGTGGTAGCTTATTTCACCGCCCGGCCGGGGTTGTCGGAATTCCACCTCACCGGTTTTTCGGCGGACTCGCACGCGGTTTTTTCCCGCGACGTAGGCCACGGCATCGACCGCCGGCTGGCGCGTCAGGACGTCAATCAAGTCGGTCGGTCCGAAGCGTGTGGGGTAGGCGGCCAGGTCGGCCGGGCGGGGGCGGCAGGTCCAGGGCTCGAAGTCAATTCGGTCACGGTTGCTTGGCCGGCGCAGGCAGAGGGCGAAGTATCTGTCCCCGCTGCCATAGAGCACCGCGGCGTACCGTCGATAGTAATTCAATCGCCGTTCAAATGGCGTCGTTTCCCACAGTCTCTTTTTCGCCAGGTTCAAACCGACCTGGTCGGTGAGGAAGGATGCGATGTGAAAGTGGTGTTTGACATCTCCAATGGAGTGGTCGCTGGTGAGGGCGATGACGAGTTTGTCCAGCAGGCCGGCCCGCTTCAGATCGCCGAGCACGCGTCCTATTTGCCGATCTGTATGCCGCAAGCCCTGTCGGTATTGCTCGGAGCTGACCCCGTGGCGGTAGGCGAAGAAATCCGGCGCCAGCAGATACACCACCGTCACCGCGGGGAAGGCGCGTTGTTTGCGGGCGACGTCGATGAGCAGGTCGAATCGTGACAGCGTGAGGCGATCTATGAACTCGTACCAGCCGAAGAAGAACGGCGGCCCGGCGGAGGTCCAGTTTTCGACGAACTTGGTGGCCCCGCGGTGGGCCTGGAAGAATAGGGAAAAGGTCGTCGCGTCTGGGAAGCTCTCGTAGATGGTAGCGGCGGTGTAGTCGCCATCGAGGGTGTTTTTCTGTGCGATGGTTTCGTAGTTTCGCCAGATGAGCCTATTGCGGTCGAACCAGTTGATACCGATGATGCCATGATGGCCCGGGAACAAGCCGGTGACAAGGCTGGTCTCGTTGGCCAGGGTAACCGAGGGCGTGCCGGCAATCGCCCGCGGAACGTAGAGGCCACGGTCGACGAAGTACTTTTTGAAGGCCGGCAGCTGGTCAGCTTCCAGCATTTGCTGGAATATGCCGGCGTTGACACCGTCGATGATGAAGACAATCGCCCCCCGAGCGGTTGCGTCGGCGGGCATTGAGAAATCCAGGGCGAAGGAATCCTCCGGCCCGGCGGGGCCTGGCACGCCGCAACCGACCTGCAGCAGGCAGGTCGTCGTGAAAAGCAGGATAGCCTTGCTGACGGGCCTGACGGACCCGCCAACTGCCTTTATGGCAGTTTTTTTATTACTCTCACTCGCTCTCAAGGACAACCGACACCTCCCGGCAGGCAAGTGCGTACTTTACCTGCACGGCGAACCAGAGTACCAGCGCCAGCAGCGGATAGGCTGCAAACCGCGCGAAATACAACACCTGATGCGCCCAGGAGACGCCGGAAGCGCCCCAGGTGACTTCGGCGGTCTTTGCTATCAATTCAGTCCGGCCGAATAGAACCCCGGGCACGGTGACGGCGCCGAAGACCACATCCCACGGCACGAAGAGTATTGCCAGCACGAGCGACCAGAGAAGCGCGCCGGTAAGATGCCCCACGTCGCCCAGCCGGCCCACCAGTGCGATACCCAGACTCAGGAGAAGCGACAGCCACAACAGTACTGCGCAGAGCAAACCGATCGACCTGGCGGCCGCCAGGCCAGCTCCGAAGGCGCGATAGAGCCAATCGGCAGAGTTAGAAGGTTCATTAATCGGCTCGGTCAGTTGGGTAACCGGTTGCGTTTCGGCCTGCGGGCTGGCGGCCGGGGTCGGTTCGGCATGGCGCAGGGCGGCCAGATCAGATTGAAAGCACTTGCTGTTGTTTAGAACGGGCCAGAACCTTACCGTAATGAACGTGCCGAGGTCGATGATCACGGCAAGCAGTATGAGCCACCAGAACCAGTTTTTGGCTACGCGAACACACGCGAATGCCCGGCGATACTGCCGATCGTCGAAGTTGTGTTGCATTTGTTGCATTTGTTTGTGCTCCTTAGCAATGGGTTCTTACGGTTTTCATTGCATCGCTTTCGCCGCGGCGCGAAACGCGCCGACAGCGGCTTCGGCGGTGATGGTAATGTCGTTTTGAGTGTGTGCAAGGCTGATGAACCAGGCCTCGAACTGGCTAGGCGGCAGGTAAATGCCCGCGTCGAGCATGGCGTGGAAGAAGGCCGCATAAGCGTGAAGATTGCTCTTTGCGGCGGAGGCATAATCGGTTACCGCACCGGCGGTGAAGAATACGGTAAGCATGCTTCCGGCTCGTTGGATGCAGATTCGGTCGCCGAGTTTGGCCTTATCGGCCGCTTCGGCCATCTCCTCGACCATGGCGGCCCCGAGCCCTTCCAGCCGGCCGTAGGCTGCGCCGTCTCGCAGGGGCTCCAGTGTTGCCAGGCCGGCGGCCATAGCCAGCGGGTTTCCGCTGAGGGTACCTGCCTGGTACACGTCGCCCAGCGGGGCCAGTTGGCTCATAATCTTTGCCGACCCCAGGTAGGCGCCGACTGGTAGCCCGCCGCCGATGATTTTTCCCAGGGTTGTTATGTCAGGTTGAACGCCGAACACTTCCTGGGCGCCTCCGAAGGCCAGGCGGAAACCGGTTATGACCTCGTCGAAGATCAACAGTGCCTTGTGGCTATCGCATAGCTCCCTGAGGGCCTGGAGGTATCCTTTGACGGGCAGGACAACTCCCATGTTCCCGCAGACTGGTTCGAGTATCATGCCGGCGACGTCGGCGCCGTGCTCGTCGAAGGCTCGTTTTGCGGCCTTGACGTCGTTGTAAGGCACTAGCAGGGTATCGGCCGTGGCGGCCGGGGGCACTCCTCGCGAGGAGGGCGAAGTAGAGGTCGTGGCGCTGGTGTCAGGCTGGACCAGCAGGCAGTCGCTGTGCCCATGGTAACAGCCTATGCACTTGATGATCTTATTGCGGCGCGTCACCGCCCGCACCAGGCGAAGAGCCGACATGCAGGCCTCAGTTCCGCTGTAGACGAAGCGGACCATTTCAGCGGTCGGGTAAGCCGCGAGGATCAGCTCAGCCAGTTTGGTCTCAGCCTCGGTTGGCGCGCCGTATGTTGTGCCGCGTCTGGTCGCCTTGGTGATGGCCGTGACTACCTGTTCCTGCGCGTGCCCGTGGATGAGCGGGCCGTATGATCCGACATAGTCGATGTATTCATTGTCGTCGATGTCGGTGAGTCTGGCCCCAGCGGCTGAGGCTATTACCGGCGGAGTGCCCCCGACGGCGTTGAAGGCCCGAACGGGAGAATTCACACCGCCGACCAGCACATGGCAAGCCCGCTCGAATGCGGCCCGTGATTTTTCGAGGTTTCTAACCATCTCAGGACGATTGAATCTTTTTTTTCCGCCGGCCTTTTCCGGCATGCATTCTTAAATGGCCGATCCAGAAGTTCCCAACGATTCGGCCGGTACCCGCTAAGGCCTGGTGGCGACAGGCGTCCTATCAACCAACACCATAATGATAGGCGCTGGGCTCACAAATTCGCAAGCATACAATTACTAGCACTGACGCCGATGCAGGGCCGCCAGCAGCGATTCGCCGGATCGGTCGTCATGCAATTGGTCGGTTATTTGACCACAAGGTTCACCAACCGGCCGGGGACAACGATTTTTTTGACGATTATCTTTCCGGCCGTCGCCTGTGCGATCTTCTCGTCGGCCAGGGCCGCGGCGAGGACTTCCTGTTCGGTCGAGTCGGCGGGAACGACGATTCGGCTTCTAATCTTTCCGTTAACCTGCACCGGCAGCTCAACCGATTCGTCGATCGTCATGGACTGCTCGTAGTCAGGGAACGGCTCGTAGGCCAGGGAATCGGCGTGGCCGAGAATTTGCCACAGCTCTTCGCACAGA
>JABMQG010000017.1 GCA_013203365.1 Planctomycetota bacterium
CTCTCACTCAGGTTGGTACAGAAATCAGGGGCAGGTCACAATCTCTTGTGCTTCATCTAAAACATATTGCGGGATTTCTATTCCAAGCTCTCTCGCTGTTTTGGTATTAATAATCACATAATCCTCAACAGGTGATTCGGTTAATAAAGAAGATGGATTAGCACCATCCAAGATGAGCCCTGCTTTTATTCCAGATAGTTTTCCAATGGCGTAAAAATAAGCGATATTAGCGATGTGTCAATCGGAACGAGATCGGTTGAAGGTGATGTCTTTGGTGCTGTCGGGTAATCGGACGCAGGTTGAGGCGGCCCAGTTGCTGAAGCGGAGCGTTCGGCAAGTACGTCGGATTCAACGGCGGCTGGAGGGTCGCGTCGAGCGGTTCAACGCCACGGCCCAGGACCGGCTGGTCAAGGAACTCCGCCTGGCCGGGGCCAACGAGTGCGACAATTTTTCCTGGCAGGAAAAAAGTCGCTCACACACCGTACGCCGTCCGCTGTTCAAAAACCCACTCGACTACCACGATCAATAATGCGATGATGGCACGAGGAGGATCGGAAAGAGCGATGAATATCGAAGCGATGATGAGCATGGTCGAAGCCGGGCAGATGGAACAGCTGGAAGCGGCGTGGATTCAGGCGGTGGATGAACACCTGGCCCCGGCGTCGCTTTGCGAGGTGCTCACTGCGCTGGTGACGGCCGACCAGTTGGACACCGCCGAGACGCTGGGCTGGGAATTGCTTGCAGAGCGGGCTGAGCAATTGGCCGGCGAGCCACTGCTTTCCCTAGCCAAGTCAGTCGTTTGCTGCGTGCCTGCAAGTGACCAGTTGCGGTCGCAGGCGGGCCATGTATATCGCGGTGTGTTTGCCGACAACCCTGATTTTGACGCCTTGTTGGAGGCCTCCGGTCTGCTTAGCGGGCAATCGCCCCGCCGGGCGTTTCGAACGCTGGAAACCTGCCTGGGCATAAAGGAAGACAACTACCTGATCAACCGATTCGATCAGCGGGTGATACGCGTGATTGGCTACGACAAGACGCTCGGCGAGTTTGAAACCGTTGACGCCCTGGGCAGGACCACCCGAATTGAGCCGAAGTCCCTGGCCGACGAATTCGACCAGGTTGACGGGGAGGATTTCCGCGTACTTCGCCAGCATGACCCGGGGCGGGTTGCCGAGGCGATTGAGCATCGCCCCGTCGAAGTGCTCATCGCCTTGTGCAAGTCGGTCGGCGGCCAGATCGACGCAAATGCGCTCAAGGGTATGCTCGTGCCGGATCACCTGACCAAGGACAAATGGCCAGGGTGGTGGAATCGTGCCCGCACGGCCGCCAGGCGTAGCAAGCAGTTGAGCATGACCGGCCGGCCGATAGTCGTATCTTACCATCCTGATGGGCAGAGCCTGGAGGATGAGTTGGCCGATCTGGTCGCCTCGGCCAGGACACCGTTGGAATTCTTCGGCGTTCTACGACGATATATTCATGAAACCCGCGACCGAAAACTGCCCATCGAAGAGGATTTTACGGGTCCGCTCTTGGCGGAGCTGGCCCGGCAGGCAGGCTCGCTCGCCGCGGACAGCCCGGCCGACGCCCTGGCGGCAGCCTTAGCCCTTGGCGTGGCTGAGCAGTGGGGTCTGGGCAATCCCGCCGGCGAATTCCCATCTGCCGACACCCTTCTATCAGCGGTGCAGGACCCCGCTGATATCGTCGCCGCCTTGACCGACCCGGCCCTCTTCCCGGCGGCGATAGACGCGCTGTGCAGATGTAAAGACGGCGCGGACCACCTGGCCGGGCTCTTGCGGAAAACGCCGGCATCATTGCTGAGCGAGGTAGTCGGTCGCCTTGTGGCCGCCAGCCGGGAGGAAGCGGTAGTTGCGGCTATTGGCGAGGCGATGGCCGACCCTCGCGGGCACCTGGATATTTGCCTGTGGCTGTGGTCCGGACCACAGTATTTGTCGGCCGGCGTGCCTGCTAAGGCTGAACAACTGCGGAAATTGCTGGGCATCTTGAGGGAGTTGGAAAAGGACATTGGCATTTCGCGTAATGACCGCAGGGAGATCAGCCATCGCATTCGGTCTGCCCTGTCGGCTGGCAACTACGCCTCTTACCGCCAGGCGGTTTCCGAGATGGACCACCTCATCGCCAGCACGGTCAAGAACCAGATCATCATGACAACCGGTTTGGCCCAGGCCGTCAGCGACGAGATGCTCAACATACTCCGTGAGGGTTTCTACAGCCTGTTCACCAAGGAGAAAGTCGCCCCCTGGGCAGACAAGACTGCGATGTGGACTACCGAGGCGGCCCTTCATCGGCGGGAGAATGATCTGAAGCATCTGGTCGATGTGAAAATGGCCGAGAACGCCAAGGCCATCGGCGTCGCCGTCAGTCACGGTGACCTGAGCGAAAACAGTGAATGGCGTTTCGCCATCGAGGAGCGCGACCTGCTTCGCGCCCAGGCCGCCAAGATACGCGACGAACTCGTCCGCGCCCGGGTGATGCACCCCCATGACGTGGGTACCGAGTCGGTGGGCATTGGCTCTCGCGTGCGGCTGGTCCGCAACGACGACGGCAAAGAGTTGTCACTCGATCTGCTGGGCCCGTGGGACAGCGACGTGAGCCGGCATGTCTACAACTATCAGAGCCTTCTTGCCCAATCGATGCTTGGCAAGAAGGTTGGCGAAGAAGTCACCCTCAAGCTCGACGGAGGACCGGCCGTCTATCGTATCGATTCGCTAGCCTCGGCAATGGAGGAGCCATCTGCATCGCATAGTGGCTCTTCTTGACATTCGCATTGCAAAAGTAGCTTTGCCGATACGATTCAGTCTAAAATTGCGGGGCAATCCGCCTCCGGCGGATTGCATTGGCACTGCGAAGATCAAAAAAGTGCTCTATAGCAATTTGCGAAAAGACTGTCGTATGCGAAACACGGTTTGGCCCTGAAACAGGGGCCAAACGTTCCGTTTCCGTACGTCATCTCAATCGGAAAATGCTCTAGACCACCCGCACCGTCAGGTTCGCATCAGTGGGCGTTCCGTAGAGTTGCAGCGCCTGCGGTTGGCGCCAGGTTGCGTTTCGCTGCCCATCCCAATACGTGAGCGAGTTGAACGTATGAACGGCCAATCCGAACGGGACCGTGCTCGGTTCCGACCGGATATTAGAACCCCGGAATCGCCCGATTTGCCAGGCCGCGATGTTGCTGTTAATTATGGCAAAGGGCCGATCCTTTCCCGAGGTGATTCGCAGCGATTTTATCTTGGCATGGGCGCTGAACGTATCGGTCTGGGGGTCGAACAGATCCAGGACGCCATCGCCGTTGTCGTCCCGCCTGGAGGCGACGGCGGCGAATATGCTGGAGTTGCGAATTGCCCCTATCGTCACATTGCCCATGTTGCCGGCAGAGAGCAGACAAACGCTATCCATCCAGCCGCCGACTTTGATCTTTCCAACGGCCAGCTTCCTGGCCCTGGTTGGCTGGGTCAGTGTGATGTCCGCGTTGGATAGGTTTGTTTCGACGATGATGCTCTTGACGGCCTTAGCTTGCAGGCTTCCGCCGTCCCAGCCGTGGGCCGAGATGGTGCCGCATTTGCCTTCGGCAGCGGCAATGGCGGCGCCGGTAATCGTACCTGCGACGGAAAGCCTCTTCAGGGCCACACCGCCTCTGGAACTGGTAATGGTCATCTGTGCGCCGAAATCGCCTGCGACGTTGCGGTTC
The DNA here is from genome assembly GCA_013203365.1 of Planctomycetota bacterium. Classification (GTDB taxonomy): domain Bacteria; phylum Planctomycetota; class Phycisphaerae; order SM23-33; family FEN-1343; genus JABMQG01. Next base: position 3,704 of record JABMQG010000017.1, read on the forward strand.
GAATCAGCGGTGATGCCGATGCTGCCGACGTACGGCGCCACAAGCGAGCCGCTTGTCCACTGGGTTGCGGTTAGTTTTTTCAGTGCACCGCCGAGGATTATGTTCGTACCGGGGTGAAGGTCGCGGGCCAGGATACTCACTCCCTTGCCCACGGCCGTGCAGGGCATGACGATAGTTGCTCCGCCTCTTATGTCGCGAAGCTCGATTGCCATGATGC
>JABMQG010000190.1 GCA_013203365.1 Planctomycetota bacterium
GTTCCGGGCGGCGATGAACCTGCTGTGGGCATTGGTGTCACGCGATATCCGCGGGCGCTACCGCCGCTCGTTCCTCGGCCCCGCCTGGGCGGTGATCCGTCCCGTGTTCATGATGGTGGTCTTCAGTGTCCTGCGCGGGATCGTGAAGATTCCGAGCGATGGCATTCCTTACCCGATCTTCACCTTCAGTGTGCTGGTGCCCTGGACTTTCTTCACCTCAGCGGTCAATACCTGTGGGCCGAGTGTCATCTCGAACGGGAGCATTATGAAGAAGCTGGCCGTCTCGCGGGAGGTCTTCCCTCTCAGCGCAGTCGTGACCGCGGGCTTCGACCTCCTGATGTCCGGTATGGTCCTGGCCGGCATGATGATCTGGTTCCGGGTGCCGGTGGGCTGGCTGATTTTGTCGGTGTTTCCCCTGCTGCTGTTGACAGCCGTTCTGGCCCTTGCCTGCGGGATGTTCCTGGCGGCCTTGGGAACCTTTCGCCGCGACTTCCTGATGGGGGGGGGATTTGTCCTCCAACTCTGGATGTACACGACGCCCATCATCTACCCCTTGAGCAGCGTTCCGGAACGGTGGAAGACACTCTATGTGCTGAATCCGATGGTGGGCATCCTCGAAGGATTCCGCAGCGTGCTGGCGTGCGGGACGGCGCCCGATCTTGCGCTCCTTGCATGGTCATTGCCGGGGATTCTCATCGCGGCCATGATTGGCTACCCTCTCTTCCGGCGGATGTCCCAGTACTTTGCCGACGTTCTGTAGACAGAGGGCAGGCGCAATACATCGCTCGCGTGGATCTCGGGACCACAGAGCTCGAGTTAGGAAAGGCGCAAGATGGCACCACCAGTTATTGTCGTAGATGCCCTCTGGAAGCGGTACGGATTGCCTTTGCCCGAGTTCTACTATGGGTGGCGCGAGCGCTTGCTGTCCAAGAAACGTCGGCGACTGTCGGGCGCAGACGCCCAACCCGAGGCATCCTCCCCAGAGGCGGTCAATCCCTCATCCTGGGCGCTCCGTGACTTGAGCTTCGAGGTGGGGCGGGGCGAAACCCTGGGATTGATCGGGCGCAACGGCGCCGGTAAGAGCACACTGCTCAAAGTGCTTGCCGGTGTAACGCCGGCGACCAGAGGCCGCGTTTCGGTTGCAGGCAGAATCTTCTCCATGATTGAGCTTAACGCGGGGTTGCATCGTGAGCTTACCGGCCGGGAGAACGTGCGCCTGCTGGGGGCCATCATGGGCCTGTCGCGCGAAGCCATTGACCGTCGCATGCCCGGCATCGAGCAGTACTGCGAGTTGGGAGACTGGTTTGACCGTCCCGTCTGGAAGTACTCCAGTGGCATGCTGGCCCGGGTTGGTTTCGCCGTCGCTGTCAACGTGGACGCCGACGTTCTGCTTGTCGACGAAGTGCTTGCTGTCGGCGACCTGGCGTTCCAGCGGCGATGCTATGACCGCATTGCCGAGCTCAAGAAGAACGGCGTGACCATCGTCTTCGTCTCCCACAGCATGCGGCAGGTTGAGCGGTTGTGCGATCGGACTATCCTGTTGGAGCAGGGCAGGTTGAGCCTGGCCGACACCACAGCGAAGGTTGTGGACCGCTACTTCGCTGACGTCATGGCGGGTGAGTATGCCCTGGCCCAGGAGTCCAAGGCGATGGCGGGTGTGCGCATCCAGGCCGTCGAAGGGGTGGCCCTGGCAGGCGTCGAAGTCCTGGACATGGACGGAGCCCCCTGTTCCAATGTTCTTACCGGTGGCGGAATGCGCATTCGCGTCAAGGTCCGTTCTTCCTCGCCGTTGGATTCGCCCTATGTGGCCGTGGGTTTCGTGTCCTCTGACATGCTGCTCGTGGGTGCCGCTTCGAACGAATTCCATGCGTCGCGGGGGGTGGGGCGTTTGCACGATGTGACGATCGATTGCGTGATTGACCGCCTTCCGCTCATGCCGGGTATCTACTCCCTGCGCATCAAGGTCCGCGACAGGAACACGGCGCTCCTGGTTTCGGCAGAGAAAGCCGCACTGGTGAACGTTTCCGCGGGGCAGGGCATGCGAGTGGGCCTGGACCGGGCCGGCCTTGTTCTGATCGATGCAGACTGGAAAGCGCAAGACCCAGGATCGCCGGACATCGTGGGGACGGGGGATGTTCTCTGAGCGGGATCTGAAGCTATGAACGCACGGCGTCTGAAACGATGGGTGTATCCGTTCTACCGGAGAACCGTGGGATTCGTTCGCCGGGCACGATGCCGACTGGCGGGCGAGATCTACTTCGACAAGTATGACCGCGATGGGCCGTACCATTGGGAGTTCTACTACGGCGGACAGGAGCCATTCTATATTGCGACGGTTGACACCGTCGCGTCTCTGGTGCCGCGAGGTGCCGAGGTGCTCGACGTGGGATGCGGCGACGGCCTTCTTGCCAACGTGCTTGCTGAGACTCGCGGTTGCTGCGTGCACGGCATCGACGTACACCCCGGCGCA
>JABMQG010000191.1 GCA_013203365.1 Planctomycetota bacterium
ATCGTGCGCCGCGAGAATGAACAGGTCTTCACTTAGTGGCAGATTCCATTGCAGGTTCGTCAACAGGCGGGTCAGTCCGGACGGCTGGGAGACTATCTCAATCCGCACGGGCTTGGCGGTTTTCGGGTCGGCCCATATCTTCCAGAGTTGGCCCGGCCGGCTAATCTCGAATACATCGACGGCGTCCGCTTTTGATCCGCCCGGCTGGCGGGTGGCATTCTGGCCGGCCGACGGGCTCAAGGCCCTCAGGTCTGCGATAACGTCCGGCAGCAGATCGCCCGGCGGGACATCCGCCAGGGGGCTTAGTTGAGCCTGCTTTGTCGACGGGGTCAACGTGAGAACCTTCCCGTGCGTGTAGGAGACGATCAAGACGGCGTCCGGCCCGATGATTCGCCGCCGGCCTGGGATCTTGGCCAGTACGGTGAATTGGCGGACAGGCTGCTCGGCGGTATGTACGCTTACCTCGTAACTGACAGTGCAGGCGGAGTGAATGTGCTCGAACACCTCCGCCCAACTGACGCAGCTTTGGGCGGGTGGTCTCAGCCAGGCCAAAAGACTGCCAACGCCGGCGACCACGCCGACCGTCAGTTGGAGCGTAAGGGCGGCAATGACCAGCGCGATCACGACTGCCGAGGCCCATCTGGCCGACCGGCCCGCGAGCAGACCGCCTTTGCGCCAAGGAACGAACCGGCTACGATGCCAGCGGCCGGTCTCATATCGTCTGCGGGCCTCCGCAAAGACCGCCAGCATCCGCCTGGCAAGCCAATCACGATGCGCAGCAGACGGCTCGGAGTGAATCTTCAACCTGGATACGATCCGGGCGAAATAATTCTCATTGTCGGCTCGCATGGGTCGCCTCCGATTCGACTAGATCGAACAGCTTGCTCAACTTTTTCCGCAGTACCGCCAAAGCCCGCGAGCACGCCACTCGGACGGTCACGGGCTTGAGGTTGAGAATCTCGGCGATGCGATCGAATGGCATTTCCTCAAAAAAACGCAACGTCACGATGCTCTGTTGCATCGGTTTGAGCTCCGTGATGGCCTCGAAGACAGTGGGCCAGTCCAAATCCTGGCCGAGGGCCGGGCCGTCTTGGCTGCAAACCGGCTCGTGGCGCCGGCGGGCGACAAGCTCCAGCAACTGCCGACGCCGTGCGGCCTTGCGAATGTGCGAGTTGGCGTGATTGCTTGCAATCGCGTACAGCCAGGAACGAAATGTCGAGTCTGTGTCGCCTTTGAAGGTAACGATGTGCTCGGCAACCTGCAGGAATACGGCGGACGTTACATCCTCTGCCACCTCGCGAACGAACAGCCGATGCAGACAGTAGCGGAATATCTTGTCGTAATACTGCGCATAGAGCAAACCCAGGGCCTCGCCGTCGGTGCGGGCTCGAACGACCAGTTTATCAGCAGTGTTGACCAAGTCAGGCCGTGCCATGACGCCAGGTGAGATCCATATTATTAGTATTTGCGCAACACAGCACAATGTTACACGCGAAAGGGAACTGAGTGTGCGTAATTCGCGAATTTCTTGATCGGGAATCGTCGGTTCCGTGCCGTCTATGTCCGTGCACGTACGCAGTGCGTCGGCAAGAGCCGGAAAGAACAAAGCTTGCAAGGTCTGCATTGAAGGACGAGTTTCAGGCTTGGCGGTTGAGTTCGCTACGTGCAGCCGGGTAATTGCAAGCATCCCATCCCCGCCTACAGGTTGATGGAAGGCAAAGGTGATTATGGGCGGTCAGTGCGGCCTTCAGAGCATGACGGGCAAACGTGGCAACGGCCAAAGAAACGCTTGTGAGATTTGGAATGGGCTGCTACAATGTTTGTTAGTAAAAGTGAGGCTTTACGTGTTGCTTGGCTCAACGACTGGTCAGATGGTCGGCTGGACGGAAGTCAAGCCAGTGAAAGATTGTGTCTCCGTACACTGCCGGCAGGTCGGCGGACCACGATTAGGCTGGCACATATCGCAAAGGCAATTATCACGGCCGGTTTCGAAGGTGTGCGAGCAATTATCCTGGCAGGCTCATGCGGCGGCTCGCTGGGATTTCCAGTACGTGTACCAAAGCCCGCAGTGGTACAGCCCGGCCAGGGCCATCACCGACTCGGCATTGTCTTTGTC
>JABMQG010000192.1 GCA_013203365.1 Planctomycetota bacterium
GCCGTCTTGGGAGGGCTGCACCTGCGAAGCTGCAACCAGGGGCAATTTCAGGACGTAGCGAACTTTTTGCAGGACGCCGGCCGACCTGATTTATTCCTCGGCCATTGCACGGGCGAAAGGGCCGAGGCCTTTTTTGCCGACAACTATGAAGGCTTGGTCAAGCCGCTGGCCGTCGGAGATAACCTACACTTCTGACGTGCCGGCCGGTGGTAGGCCGAGACGAAAAAAAACCGGCCACGAACGGCAAGAAGGCATACACTAACAAACCCGCCGGCAACGGGTACGGATAGACGATCTTGATCCAGTTCCTTATTGAGAAACAGTTGATCCTGCGCATGACCGGCTCGGCTATGCTGAGCTTTTTGCTGGTCCTTCTGCTGGCGCCGCGGTTTATCCGTTTTCTTCTTCGAAAGAAGGTCGGCGATCGGCCGGATTTCAACCACGCCGCGCTGAACGGCATCACCAGGCACAAGTCCGCCACGCCGACCATGGGTGGTATCCTTATCGCCTTGGCCATTCTACTGGGCACGCTGATGTTCGCCTACCTGCGCAACTTCTACATCAGGATGGCCGTGTTCTGCCTCATCTGGCTGGGAACGCTCGGGGCCGCCGATGACTGGATCAAGCTCCGCGCAGGCGCCAAGGGTGGCGGACGTGACGGGCTGAGAATGTGGGAGAAGATCCTCTTTCAGATCGGCTTGGCCGTCATGCTGGCGATCTTCATTTACAGTCACGGCCGCGCAAGTGACTACGTCGACTTCGCCGGGCGAACCATCAACGCCGTAAGGCATTTTTATCTGCCTTTCAAGGCCGACCCAATCGCCATGGCGCCGCTGGCGTTCATTCTTATCACCGTCGTCACCATGGTCGGCTCGTCCAACGCAGTTAACCTCACCGACGGCATGGACGGCTTGGCCGGCGGGTGCATGCTTATCGTGGCCGGCGTTTTTCTCGTGCTGGCCTGGGTCGCCGGCAACGAAACGTGGGCGAATTTTTTCCACCTGCCTTTCGTGCCGCAGGCGGCGGAACTGGCGATAGTATGTGCGGCTGTCATCGGCTCGTGCCTGGGCTTTCTATGGTATAACTGCAATCCCGCACAGGTCTTCATGGGCGATACCGGCTCGCTCCCGCTGGGTGGACTGATCGGATACGTTGCGGTTGTCGCACGCCAGGAACCGATGCTGCTGATCGCCGGGGGCGTGTTTGTAATGGAGGCGCTCAGCGTCCTCTTGCAGATATCGTACTACAAGGCGACAAAGGGCAAACGTATATTCCGATGTGCGCCCATCCACCATCACTTTCACCTTGGCGGCTGGTCGGAATCGAAGGTGGTCGTGAGATTCTGGCTCCTGTCAGTCATCTTTGCCGCATTGGCGTTGGCGACGCTGAAATTACGATAAGAAGAACCATAGATAGAAGGAAGCGGCCATGTCCGCCGACAAATCGGTTTCTATACTGCCACTGCGGGCCAATGGGCCCGGTAAGGCCCTTATGCTGACGGGGCTGTCGCTTTTGGCACTGGGCGTGGTGATGGTCTATTCGGCCTCCGCAAGCGTGGTCTCTGGCGGCAATTGGATGGGGTTTCGCCACCTTTTGCACGCGCTGCTGGCGGCAGTGGCACTGGCCACACTGTGGCGAATGGACTACCGCATACTTGCCCGCGGCCGGGGTGCCGGCACTCTGGCGACGGTTATGCTGGCCGTCTCGCTTCTCCTGGCGGCCGCGACGATGGTGCCCGGAGTCGGCACGGAGATAAATGGGGCCCGACGCTGGCTGCGACTGGGCAGTGGTCCGGTCGGTATAAGCTTTCAGCCCAGCGAACTGGTCAAACTGACCATGGTGATCTTCCTCGCCTGCTGGCTGGGCCGGACAAAAACGGCCGGGCCGGGCCGAAACATTCGCAGCTTCACGAGAACGTTCCTGCCCGCCGCCGGACTGCTGGCCGTCTGTCTAGGAGTGGTCGTTACAGAGGATTTCGGCTCCGCCGTGGTGATGGCCGCAGTTGCGGTGGCCTTTTTGGCGCTGGCGGGGGTGCCCTGGCTGTACCTCCTGACACTACCGCCGCCGGCGGCAGTGGGTTTCTTCCTGCTCGTAGTCCAAGTGCCCATGCGCTGGCAGAGGATAATAGCGTTCATCCACCCCTGGCAGCAGACCCGATGGACGTATCAGCCGCAGCAGGCACTGATCGCCGTAGGCTCCGGCGGGTTCTGGGGCAAGGGTCTGGGTAACGGAATGCTCAAGCTCGGCTTCTTGCCGGAAGACAGCACCGACTATATTTTCGCCGTCATCTGCGAGGAGCTGGGCTTCATCGGGGCGGCCTTCGTGCTGGCCCTGATCGGCCTGGTGCTCTATCAGAGTTGGCGAATCGCCGTGCGGTCGGGTGACGGCGTGGGCCGACTGCTGGCAGGCGGGCTGGGTGTGATGATCGTACTTCAGGCGTTGACACACGTGGCCGTAAACGTGGGGTCAGCGCCACCTACGGGAATGAGCCTGCCATTGGTCTCCGCAGGCGGTACGGCATTGCTGCTGACCGCCGCGGAAGTTGCAATAATCGTCAGCGTCTCGGCCCACCCGACGCCTGTCGGCCAACACGAGCTGAGCCTATCCGAATGAAATCGCCGGCACCGAGCCGACGCTAACTCGGAGAATGGATTCACTCTTGGCTCAACCGAAACGAACCTACGTCTTTGCCGGTGGCGGCACCGGCGGCCACCTTACTCCCGCACTGGCGGTCGCCGAGGAAATGCTGCGCAACGACAACTCGGCCAGGGCGCTGTTCCTATGCAGCAATCGGCCGATTGACGAGCGATTCCTCGCCGACACCGGTTTAGGTTTAGGTTTAGGCATAGGCATGGTAGCCCAGCCCATCGGCCCGATCCCGAGAAACCCGCTCCGCTGGCCGGCATTTTACGTTCGCTGGCGGCAAAGCCTGCATTTGGCCCGCCGAATCCTACGCGACGTCAAGCCCGCCGGCGTACTTGGCTTGGGCGGCTTCGCAGCCGGGCCAATGGTTCGCCAGGCCGCCCGTGCGGGCGTACGCGTGGCACTGCTGAACCCGGACGCCATCCCCGGCAAGGCCAATCGCTACCTGGCCCGAAGCGTGCCGGCCATCTTCACCCAATTCGAGCAGACGGCCGGCCATTTTCCGCCGTCGAACCGCCGCGCTGTTCGACTTGTGGGCTGCCCCGTTCGTCGGAAGCTGATCGGCCAGGATCGCGCCGCCGCCATTGCCGAATTGGGCCTGAGAC
>JABMQG010000193.1 GCA_013203365.1 Planctomycetota bacterium
CGACCGTACGAGTGGACCCAGTTCAAGAACGTTTCACTCACTCCAAGCCGACAGACCCATGTGCAAGCACAAACACTTGCCATGCAGCCAGAAGAATCACCGTGGCGCGAGGCGATGATCCCAGATGCGGATACCAAAGGCGTCCCGGTGGTTCTGGACTTGGCCAGTGGCAAGATGCTGGACGCGCCAGCTGAAGGAGTCAATGAACCTTTTTTCTACTTCACCGACCTTGGGAAAGGCGACGTGGGGTTTGACCGTTTGATCTTCATTTTGCGGGGCGGCAAGCTGGCCACTCCTGACGGCAGAGTTCTGGAATCCAAGGAGGTCAAGGCAGATGCATCTGCTTATGATTTGGCGACATTGCCGGCGGAAGCGGTTGTGAAGACGGGCGATGGGACGGCCTTCAAACTGAGAGTTGTCTCCGTCACTTCAGATGGCGGCCTCAGAATACGCTATGCTCCAGCGACGCAGTCAGGTCAGCAGCCGATGAGCGGTTCTGCCGAAACCAAACCGTAGACCGGCGAGCCAAGGAAGCCTTCGCCCCTTGCGGCTGGCGAGTTTTCGCACCAGTCCGCTGAAGTTCATGGATATCAAGGTCGGCCTATACAGCGAACTGGCAAACCTGGATATAGTGTTCGTGCCGCGGTTTGACGCTGACCGGTTTGTCCGCGGGGAGCGGCTTTCCTACTACAACGCCAACCTTGGCCTCCCGGCCGGCCGCTGGATTTCGGAAGCGCCACATCATCCGTGGTATCGTCCCTATAGCGGACATTTCCCACGCGGTTGAGGTTTTTAGGTTCTCAGGATAGACAACGGGCAAGTTCCTGGAAACGCTGGGCGTTTTTGGCGGCTTGGCCGTGGTGGCAGTTGTTGAAGAACACCGTCACGCAGGCGGTGCTTTCGCCGGCATCGGACCAGTCGGCCGCAAGATGATTGAGTTCCCCGTCGCTGTAATCGTAGTCGTAGCGATCCTTCGGGCCGGCATACCACTTGGCGGCGTCACGGGAATGCAGACGGAGGTAGCCCGTCGGGGCGGTTAGGATCGGCCGATCGGGCCGGTATAGCCCCGGAATCACCGGCACGTCAGGCACGACCAGGGCAATCCGGCGCTCCCGCAGCCCCTCGTAGGTTGCCTCATTGTCCCAGGAGGCATGGCGGAACTCCACGGCCAGCGGAACGGATGAGAAGTCCTCGCTCGCCGCCTGGAGGTAATTCCGGTTGGCTGCCGTCCGATGGAAGCTTTGCGGGAATTGCAGCAGCACACCGCCCAGTTTTGCACGGGCACTCAGTGGTTGAAGGTTGTCCAGGAACTCGACAGCTACGGAGCGCTGCTGTTCGTGCGTGGTCTTCCGGTTGGCCTTGACCCAGAAGCTAAAGCCGTCGGGGCTTGCCGTGGCCAGGCGATCCAGCGTCTGGGCAGACGGCATACGATAGAAGGTATAGTTCAGCTCAACGATCGAAAAGTGCCGGATATATTCGTCAAACATCCCAGTGGATCGGGTGCCGGGTGGATAGAACTCGCCCACCCAGTCGGCGAAGCTGTAGCCGCAGGTGCCCACCCGGAATCTCGTCGGCGTCGTCATTGTCCCCATTGTATCAACGGCAGTGCGCGATGGGCAGTTCATCCCACCGCGTCGTGTATGATGGCGACCTGGCCCCGCGTTTCATCTGCCACGGCCGGTTGAAACCGCAGGATGCGTAGCGAATAGCTTCGGGGCCCTGGCGGGCGTTGATGGCGTCCATGGCGGCCATCAGTCGGGCCGATCTCTCACGGTCTGTGGTGTCAAACAGGCTTGGCGTGATGCAATGGCTGTCGGCGAGGTCGTCCAGCATTACGCCGCACTTCTTATAGACATATCCCTGGCGGAATATCCTTCGCAGGCAGGCGTCGGCCAGGCCGATCAGCAGGCCGGTGTCGTTGGTCGGCGTGGCGGGGTAGGCCGTCGCGGCGTTTGAGTACTGTGGCTGGTTCTCCCGAAAACGGTTTGTCAGTATGAACACCCGCAGCACCCCGGCGGCCAGATGCTGCTGGCGAAGTTTTTCGGCAGCCCGGGAGGTGTGCATCGAGATCGCTTGCTGCAGTTCGGCCAGTTCCGTCACCGGCCGGCCGAAGGACCGCGATCGCACGATCGACTTGCTGGCCGGCGCCGCCAACCCCATCGGCATGCAGGAAATCCCCCGCAATTCCAACGCCGTTCGCTGGCCGACCACCGACAGCAGCCTTCGCACCCGCTTATCATCGGCGTCGCGGAGTTGCAGGGCCGTCTCGATGCCCGCCCGGTGAAGTCGTCCGGCCAGCCTCGACCCGATGCCCCAGATGTCCTGCGCCGCCAGATGGGCGAGCACTTCGCTCTCCTGGGCAGTGTTCGCCAGCATCCAGACGCCATCGGCGGCGTTCTTGGCCATGTGGGTGGCAACCTTGGCCAGTGTCTTGCTACGCCCGATGCCTATGGACACCGGGACGCCCGTCCATTGCAAAACGGTGCTGCGAATCACCCGGCCGTAGTCAACCATATCCCGCCCGGCCATGGCCGAAAGGTCCAGGTCCAGATCCAGATACAAAAAGGCCTCGTCGATGGAATACACCTCCATTTTGGGCGTGAAGGTATCCACGACCGCCATCACGCGTGCGGACATGTCGCCGTAGAGCGTGTAGTTGGAGGATCTCACGGCGGTCCGGTGCTTGCGGACCAGCTCGCCGATCTGGAACAGCGGCTTGCCGATCATGATGCCCAGGGCCTTGGCCTCCCGGCTGGCCGCCACGACGCAGCCGTCGTTGTTGCTCAGCACGATGACAGGCCGGCCGGCGAGCGCCGGGTCGAATACCCGCTCGCAGGACACATAGAAGCTGTTGCAGTCCACCAGGGCGAACAATGATCCATCTCACAAGGCGTGAATGACGTACCGGCACACGCCCCAGACGCGAAAGTCGGTCTCGGGGCCGATCTCAATGGGCGGGTAGGCCTCGTTGGCCGGGGCCAGCCACGGATGCCCATGAAGCTGAGTGATTCTCTTGACGGTCAATTGCCCATCGATTATCGCCACCACAACGTTGCCATAGCTAGGTTCAACGGCTCGATCGACGATCATCAGGTCGCCGTGATGAATGCCCGCCCCGGTCATCGAGTCACCCGACACGCGGACAAAAAACGTTGCGGCTGGGTGCTCTATGAGATGCTCGTTGAGGTCAAGGTGCCCCTCGACGTAATCGTCAGCCGGCGATGGGAAGCCGGCGGCTACGTCTGCCTGGCACAACGTTCCCATCTGCCGGTGAGGCACTGGCTCAAACCGGCCCAGGATGTCCAGATTCACTGCCATGCAATCATGCTAACTGATACCCGAACGAAATGCTAACAAAAATAGCGGGCGGATTGATGGAGAACACCCCGAATACCTTCCCGGCCACTTCTAAAACCCATCGACAAAGCCAAATGTGCTAATATTTCTATTATGCGCAGCAGGTGCTGGCTATAATAC
>JABMQG010000194.1 GCA_013203365.1 Planctomycetota bacterium
GGGCTGGGTGGCGTTCGACTTCAACCAGCGTTACATCCTAATGGGGCAAAAGGCGGTGGCGAGCAGAGGATTCGCCGGCATCGACAACAATGGCATAGCGGCCGTCATGGTGATGGGCATTCCGTTTTGCGTATTGCTCTTTTCCCAGGCGAAAAGATGGTACCTCAAGTTGGTGCCGATGGCGGCCCTGGTGCTCATGGCCCACGTGGTGCTGTTCAGCATGAGCCGGGGCGGCATGCTGGCGTTGCTTATCATTATTCCCGTGCTGTTCCTTCGCTTGAGGCGCCGACTCATCGGCGTGGCCTTGTTGGTGCTGTTGTCGTTGGTGGGCTTTCGCCTTGCCGGCCAGGAGGTTCGCAAGCGATTCATGTCCATTCAGGATTATGAGTCCGACTCATCGGCGCAAATCCGCCTGACGGCGTGGCGGGCCGGGCTGCAGGTCATTCGCGATTATCCGGTCTTCGGTGTCGGGCCGGCATGTTTCTACAGCATCTCCGGCAACTACGACTACAACATTCAGAACCGCGCAATGCACAACCTGTTCCTTCAGACCGCGGTGGATATGGGACTCCCCGCTGCCGGAGTCCTCGTCGCCATACTGCTGTTTAGCCTGTGGCACCTGCAAAAGCTGCGCCGGCGGCACAAGGACGACTCGTTCATCTGCGACATAACCAACTGCCTCCAGGCCGTTCTGTTGGGTTACATAGTCACCGGCATGTTCGTCTCCATCGGGACACTGGAGCTGCCGTACATTGCCTTGGCGATGACGGTCGGCCTGCGGAACATCGTGGCGGAAGGGGCACCTTCGCTGGCTGTAGAGACGCCGCAGCAGCAGAAAAGAAACACCGGGCCATTCCCGGGCCGAATGAAACCCGCTACTACGTGAACCCACTCGTCTTTGCATCTCGGGCCGTGCGATACTGGAAGCGCAACGGCCGGTATTGGAGTTGCTCCAAGGCCGCCAACGCGCTCCTTGCCCACGTTGCGATGCGATTGAAGCTACGGTACGTTCCCGCCTGGCCCGTGGTGGCCAAGATCGAGGCGACGAATATCTGCAACGGCACCTGCCGGCTGTGCCCGGTGGGCCGTAAGGAGCCCGGACACCGCCCTTTCGGCATGATCGGCTGGGAGCTGTATTGCAGGTTGATCGAGGGTGTCAAGTCCACCCTGCACGCCATCGATCTGACCAACTGGGGTGAAAGCCTGCTGCACCCTAGAATCATGGAGATGATCCGATACGCCCACGAAGCGAGAATCTACACCTACCTGTCCACGAACATGCACACAGTCAGGCCAGAGCACGTGGAGGGGCTCGCGCGCAGCGGGTTGGATGAGCTGTCGCTGAGCCTGCACGGCCTTTCCCAGGAAACCTACGCCGCCTACCAGCCGGGATTCGACTTCGCACAGGCATGCGAGACAATCGGCCAACTGGTCGCGGCGAGCGAGCGTCTGGGCCCGACGGGCAAGATGATGAAGATCAAGCTCAACTTTGTCGTCACCGCCGTCAACGAGCATGAAGTGTCCGCGCTACCTGATTTTGCCAAGCGATACGGCGTGGAGTACCTCTTGAGCGAGCCGTCGCTGAACCTACGATTTGAGGTTTCACCGGAAATGGCCCTGCGCCGGCCAAACCGGGCCCGCGAGATCATAGCCGAGGCGGTCGAGACCTGGCTGCCTCGTAAAGGGCGTTACGACCGGCCGCTGTACCGCAGGGTGCTTGACGACCCCCGCCTGATGTTCAGCCCCAAGAAGGTAGTCACGTGCGACTGGCCCTGGATGAAACTGGTGGTCAACTGGGACGGGCGGGCAACCATTTGCTGCGGAAGCTACGATTTAGCCGACGACGTGGGGTGCTACACGGGCCAGCCGATCAAGCAATTGTGGAACTCGCTGCCCTACCGCCTTTGCCGAGCCACGTTCGGCAATAGCACGAACGGCAAGAACGAAAAAAAGGTCTTGTGCGGGCGATGCCCTGGGCTTTTGCTATGAACTACCCGGATCGGCCAGTCCGAGTCATGCACGTACTGCACAGCCTAGGTGCCGGAGGCGCCGAGCGGATCGTATGCGACCTCGCTGCTGAGCGCTCGGGAGAACTGAACTCGTCGGTGGTCTGTCTGGACGGGTTTGGCCCGCTTGCGGTTCAGGCCCGCAGGCTGGGCATGGCCATCCACTGCACCCATCGACGAACCGGTTTCGACTGGCGGCAGGTTGGGCGGATCGCGTCGTTGATTGCCCGGCTGCGACCCGACGTTATCCATGCCCATCAATACACACCGTACTTTTACGCCGCCCTGGCGGCCAGCGCCGTGCGGTTCGGGCCGATCATCTTCACCGAGCACGGCCGGCACTGGCCGGACGTGGTATCACCGGCCCGCCGGGCGGTGAATCAACTTTTGCGCCTTCGCCGGGACCGCCTCACCGCGGTTTGCCGATTCGTCGCCGGCGCATTACGATGCAGCGAGTGGCTCGCGGGTCGAGAGGTTCGAGTGATTCCCAACGGCGTCCGCTGCGAGGACTTCAGCCGACCGCGCCGGAGGCGCTGGCTGGCGGAGCTTCTCGGCGCCGACCCGGCAGATCCAATCGTGATCCAGGTAGCCCGGATGCACGCGGTCAAGGACCACCCCACCTCGCTTCGTGCCTTTGCCCAGGTTCTGCGCCGACACAGGCGGGCCCATCTGGTGCTCGTAGGCGACGGGCCGGAGTCATCTCGACTTGAACGGCTCGCGTGCGAGTTGGGCATTCGCCAGGCGGTTCATATGCTGGGCCTGCGCGGCGATGTAGCGGACCTGCTGGCCGCGGCCGACCTGTTCGTACTGTCCAGCCTGTCCGAAGCGGCCAGCCTGTCCATTCTCGAGGCCATGAGCGCCTCTCTGGCCGTGGTCGCCACCGGCGTCGGCGGCA
>JABMQG010000195.1 GCA_013203365.1 Planctomycetota bacterium
CGACCACCCAGCCTATCTGTGCGTCGAATTCGGCAATCATGGCCCCGATACGCCGCGGGTCTCGAATGCACCAGAGTATCGCCCCGGCGCCCGTGCTGTTCATCACGCCGTCACTGTCGGTGAGGGCAAGACCTTCTTTGGACAGGGGCCGGCCCTGGCAGCCGTTCAGGTGAACCCCAACGCCTAGCTGAGGTGCATCAACCAGGGCAGATACGCTCTCGGCGGCTGCCGGCATGTTAGCCGTGATGGTGGTCGAGGTGACGATACCATTGCGGTGGGCCAGAAGAATACCCTCGGTTATCCCCGGCGAAAAGCCGAAATCGTCGGCGTTAACGATGACCCGTTTGCGGTTGGAGGTATCAATCATTTGCACGGCAATTATAATATGCCCTGTCCGTCACAGATAGGCGCAGCCGCGCAAGAAGAAAAAAAACGGCCTGCCATGGCCGGGGAGCATAAGAAACTCATGGAATGGATCGGTTGGACCATCAGAACCGTATTTGCTTACGTGGTGAACCTCACTGCGTGGGACGTCGTCGGGTATGTCGGCCAACTGTTTTTCCTCAGTCGGTTCATCGTGCAGTGGATCGTCACCGAGCGAAAACGAAAGTCCACGATACCGGTGGCGTTCTGGTATCTGTCACTGGTCGGCACCATCATCCTGCTGACCTATTCAATCCACCTGAGAAACCCCATATTCATACTGGGCTTCAGTCTTAATATGGTAATCTATCTGCGAAATCTCTATTTCATTCACCTCCGGCCCGGCCAAGCGCGGTGACGGATTTCGCACGATGCCCATCCAGGCTATTACCCTGACCCATTCAATATACAAACCCTCACAATGAGAGCGTTCCCAATTCTTCGTACATTGCGCAGATGTTTTGGACAGGCACGTCGACTTGGATGTTGTGGACCTGGCAGAAGACGAACCCGCCGCCGGGGGACAGGTCGTTTACTCGCCTGCGGACCTCCTCCCGCACCTGCTGGACGCTGCCCCGGCATAGGACGCTCTGGGTATCGCAGCCGCCGCCCCAGAAGGTGATGTCCCGGCCGAACTCCTGCTTTAGCTTCGCTGAGTCCATGTTCGCTGCCGACACCTGGATCGGGTTCAGGGCGTCCACCCCCATCTCGATCAGATCGGGTATCAAGTCGTAAACCGATCCGCACGAGTGCAGCAGGAGCGGCTTGCCGGACTTCTCCTTGATGTAAGACCACAGCTTCTTGTGGTACGGCTTGATCATCTCGCGGTAGACGCTTGGTGCGACAAGCGGGCCGGACTGGCCGCCCAGGTCGTCGTTGACCTGGATGACGTCAACGTACTTGCCCACCCCGGCCAGGTATGCGTCGATCCGCGGCAGGTAGGCCTCCAACTGCTTTTGAAAGAACCGATGAACCAGCGGCTTGTTGATGAGCAGGTCCATCATGAAGTTCTCGTAGCCGCGAAGCGCGTGCCCGGCCGCAAACAAGTGCACCCAAAGGTTGCCGACAACGGCGTATGAAGTCTGCTCGTGGAGTTTCCTGGCCTTGACGGCGAGGTCGTCGAACGTCTCGTCGCAATAGCCCGGCAGGTCCATCGACTCGAAAAATTCCTCGTGGCCGTCCAGGCCTTCGGGCGTCTCGGTATCCTCCAGAGGATGCCAGACCGTGTCGAAGTAGTATCCGCCGCTGGGGCAGCGGAGTGCGACTTTGCCGTCGTCGGTAAGCTGAACTATGCTGCCGTCGGGCTCGGTCCTTATGTTCAGGAGGGCTGGTATCTCGGCCGGCGAACCGTCCTGAAGCTTCCACGGCTTCCACTGTTTCGGTTCGATGAGCAGGGGCACGGCGTCCACGCCGAAGGCCTCGACCACGGGCAGCTCGACCTTGGCGATCATCTGCATCATGTCGAATACTTGCGTTTTCCCGCCGATGCCCAGGTGCTTTTTCAGGCGGTTGTAGGCTATGCCCACTATTCCGGACGACTCGGTAGCCCCAAGGTCCACCGGGACGCGGTCCGGCTCCTTGTGCTGCAACGCGGTAATCACTCGCTGTCTGGGTGTCATCACGGTCTCCATACATTCCCTTGTTATTTCATTCGCCGCCCCTCTACCGGCCGCCGATTAACCCTCACCATCTTACCGACAAGGGCCAACTTGCCAAGCAAAACCCACCTCCCCGGCCAGTGAGCTGTGCGCTTGACGCACCGGCGCGGGTGCGGGCATTGTGCAATTGGGAACATAGGTAACACTTATTGCACTTGCTGGGAATCCACCTGGAGCGCAGCGGAAGGTGGATTCCCAGCAGCCGCCCCTGACCGTCAGGCCATGGTGTTTGATCTCTGTCAGCGTCAGCATGCGGTACAGATGCTCATCAAAGCAGTTTTGAGGTCGGTGTGGAAGCCAACCCCCCGAGGCTTGTGCACCTAAGCGCATATGGAATTTGTTTTCCTGCGATCAGCATGCAGTCAATCACTTCATCCAGAGGCAAGATCGCTTTAAAGCCGCCAAGCACGGCATCGGCAAATGCGAGCCCCTGGGCTACGCCGGAAATATTTCGGGCATGACAAGGAATTTCCACATGCCCTTGCACGGGGTCGCAAACCAGGCCCATTGTATTCATCAGGCATAACGACGCTGCATCCATTGCCTGTTCAATATTGCCGCCGCCCAGTTCCACCAAGCCCGCGGCGGCCATGGCCGCCGCAGCGCCAGTCTCGGCCGCACAGCCGCACACCTCGGCCGCAAATGTCGCGCGAATCGCCACCATCGCACCAATGACGCCCATGCTGAATAACGCATTAATGAGCCGGTCGTCAGTAAGTTTTTTTTCCTCTTGCAGGGCGAAAAGAATGCCCGGAATGATGCCTGCCGATCCCGCCGTCGGCGCCGCACAGACCACCCCCCCCAGCGTGCTTGTCTCCATGACGGCCAGTGCTGCCGCGGAAGCGCGAGGCAGCATGCCGCCGCTAAATAACTTGCCACTGGAGGCGGCATCCATCAGACTCTTGGCCGATGGGCTTAAAAATCGCATGCTTAGGGAGGGGCCTCGCAAAGACCTGTCAATTGCCGCCTTCATGACGCCCCAGCGCCGGCTCATCAGTTCCCCAACGGCGGACTCGTGCATGCTCAATAATTGGGCTTCATATCTGCGCCCCAGTCCCGCCAGTGTGTCGCCGCAGCTTTGCGCCGCAGCCATAATCTCTCTGACGGAACCAAGTGACGTCTTCGACGCACCTGACACGACCAGATCGGTTGCGGGCAAAAGAGATGCTTCGGCGTCCGCTTCGAGGGCTACGCGATCAGCCAGTTTTTCCAGGGACGCCTGGCAGCCCTCGCACAGAACGCTTTGGCCTGTCGAGTCTTTAGAATTCGTGTGCACCTGCACGTCGTCTAAAGCGAGTTTTAACGCTAATTGCCTCGCAAGGTCGGCCGTTTTTAATTTGCCTGCTGCCGTAATCAAAAGCCTCAGCCGCCGCCCGTCGTGTGCCACAGGCGTTCCGTCGACCTGGTCTATTCGAATCTGCCCGCCGCCGATAGAGGCCGCCGTGAGGCTAAGACGCCTCCTGCCGATCGAGGTTGCATTGATTGTCACTGCGTTGGGATGATCGGAAATTTTTATTGGTTCGCATTCAAACGTGATTTGAAGCCCTTTTGCCTTGGCCTCGGCCAGAGAAGAACTGAATTCCTCATCCGTTATCGACTTGCCCAAAAGCCCAGCGGCAAAACCAACATCGCTTTTCTGACCCTGATACACGCGCGCAAACGAACCGTTCGGATCAAAAACGACGCGGGCCGAGACCAGCGGTTCCCCAAGTACGCTTCGTGCTGCCCTGCCAATAAAAAACGCCCCGGCCGTGTGGGAGCTCGACGGTCCGCGCATAATTGGGCCGATCACGTCATTAAGTATGCTGATCGCACTCATGTTCGTTGATTTTACTACTATCTTCAAAAATATCCGCCATGTTTTGCTATAGATGGCCTGAAAATCACCGGCCCGTAACAGTCGTACACTTGCTGGTGCGCTGCCGCGTCACCCGCAGCCAAACCTTTCAGCAGATCATCTTCCAATGGAAGTCCTTGTCATCAACCTTCAAGGCGACAATGATAATTGAACCCTCATGCTGGCGAAGTCTGACTGCCGTCAGTGCTTGGTCAAGTTCCATAATTGATAAAACCGACTACATCCACACTGGGCCCTGGTGCAGGAAGGCGGCGGGGATCCGCTACGGGAAACCTTGTGGATTCGCTTCTATGCCTTCGTGGAAGACCATCGTGACTTCCCCAGTCTCTGCATTTTATAATACTCCCCAAAAACTGGGCGCTGGGCTAAGGTACATTTGTCGTCTTTACCGAAGGATTAATTTGGAGACGAACGAATGCAAAACAAACGACGAAAGCACGGCGCGAAATTTAA
>JABMQG010000196.1 GCA_013203365.1 Planctomycetota bacterium
AACAGTCCGTGCATCGCCGGCTCGCCCGATCTGCCACCTGCTGGTCCAGTCGCCGTAGCGGGCCAGGGCCAGGCACATGGAGTTCTTGAGGTCTTCATTGTCCGCCGCCAGGGTATCGAACAGCGTCATTCCCGGTCCGAGCGCCCCGGCCAACTCGGCAGGCAACTCGGTAAAGACCAGCATGGGTGTGATGCCCATGGCATGCAGACTTATGAGCAATTCTCGCATGCGATCGGCTGCAGCCAATTCGGCCGACGGGTCGACGGGACGACTGTCAGAGTCGGGACCGTCGAGCTGGACAGGGCCGGTCGGCCAGGCCGAAAGCTTGATCTCACTGGCCTGCATGAGCTTCGTCATCGCCACTGCCCCGGGCCACTGCTGCCAGGGTAAGGCTGAGATGTCCGCGCCCAGTCCGGTTTTTCCCGACCGGGGCACCTCGGCCAGGCAGGCGAAACGACAATATTGGCTCCCAAGTATCTTGCCGTCGTAGCCAATCGTCAGCTCAGCTACGTAAAAACCGGCAGGCAAGAGCGGCATTGCGACCATGACCTCCTCGCCACGCGCCTGCAACGCCTGCCAATCGATTATCCGTTGAAGTCGGATGGCCCCGGCCGCATCGCGCACAGTCAGGACGATCGCCCAGTCCGTTTGATCAATGCCGTGCAGGAGGATCTTCAGCCGAGGCTGAACCCCCGGTGCAAAGACATTGCCGAGCGTGTCAGTTCGCACTCGAACCCTCGGCAGTCGGTACAGCCTTAAGTCGTCCCACCATACGCTGCCGTCGATGTCGTCCCAGAGGCTGGTGGATTTCGTTCCCAGCCAGACTTTCGGCTGGACGAGGCCGAGGCTTATCCGCAGTTGCGCCGCCGGCGTTGGAGAAGCGGGCAGGTCCAACTGAAAAGGTCGCCAGATGCCGTCGCAGTCGCTCCTGGGACCGCCCATAGGTTCGCTGACGATTATTCTTTCCGCGATGGGATTGCCCAGCGTATCTACCATGAACAACCTGACCTGTGCCCGCGCGGCGCGAAGGTTGGCTGTCCGTACCCAGCCTGTCAGGCGGTAATCGCAATCGTTGGCAACGAGCAAACGGCCGGTGTAGGTATAGGCGACGTTCCCCCCGTTGAGCTTCATTGCGAAGCTGACCTTTCCTTCGTGGGCCAGTTCTTCGGTTAATTGCCCTTTGACGTAATGGGGAAACTTCACGTCGTCAGGAAGTGTCAGCCCGGGCAGTTCTGTGGATTTTTCCCATCCCCTGGGCAGCTCTTCGCCGCTGTCCCGCTCGCCCTCGAACCCCATTTGGGCCACCAGCGTGTGGAGCTGGCTTGTTTCTTGCGGCATTGCTGGCGCGCACAACAACCCGACCGTCCCGGCCACTGCAAGCATCCGTGCCAAAGTCCCAGGCATCCGTGCCATAATCGTGTTATCGGACTTCATCGGCGACAGACTTGAGCGCACAAGGCTTTCGGCCGATCCCAAGGGCCTGCCGGTGCACAATTATTGAAGCGAACTTCAAGCCGCACTGCCTAACACAGCTGTCCGCTCGTCTTCGGTGACAACAGCACGTTTCCTCGCCTGCTGGCCGTCTTGCCTGAGGGACTTTACAATGGCCTGCCCAGTTGGCACAATTCGATAATCATGGCCACAGCAAAAGGTAAACCCGTCTACGTCATCTTCGGCACCGACGAGTTTCTCCGCGATCATCAAAAGGCCGAGATCACTGCCGAGGTGCTTGGCCAGGCCGATCGGCATCTGTGCCTCAGCCGGCACGGAGGCTCGGTGGAGTTGGCGACAGTGTTGGACGACCTGCGAACCCCGCCGTTTGTGGGCGAGCGGCGACTGGTTATCGTAGACGAGGCAGATGATTTTATCTCCACTAACCGCAAAGGGTTGGAGCAGTACCTGGCAAAGCCCTCACATACAGGCACGCTATTGCTTATGGCCAAGAGTCTTCCATCCGGCACACGCTTGGCCAAGCTCGTCGCCGCAATTGGTCTGAAGGTAAATTGCTCGCCGCCCGAACCGGCTGGCATGCTGAAATTCCTCCACAAGCAGGCCCGCTCTCTCGATCGGCAGTTGGATGGCCCCGCGGCCGATTTGATGATGCAGTGGCTTGGCAGCGACTTGGCGCGCGCCCGCAGTGAGCTGGAAAAACTGGCCCTTTATACTGAAGGGAGGGCGAAAATCACCCTCGCCGACGTCTCCGCCGTGGTCGTCGCCACGGCGGGAGTCTCCCCATGGGCCCTCAGCGGCGCCCTAGCCGCAGGCGATGCCGGGGTCGCCCTAGTTGCGTTAGATGGCTTGCTGACCCAGCCGGGCGAGGAATTTCGCGTCGCCGGGTTAATCGGTTGGCATCTTCGCCGTCTGCTTAAAGCCAAGTACATGCAGGCAGCAGGGCAAAGCAACGAGCACGTGTTCAGGACACTAAAGATCGGCCGGGCCGGGCAAGACTCGTTTCGCCGCCTGCTGAAACGGCGCAGCCTCAAGCAGGTGTGCGGCGATTTCCGCCAGCTCATTCGCGTCGATCTGGCCATGAAAACCGGCCGGGACCCCAAGGCTGCCCTGCAATGGCTGGTAGTGGCCTTGTGCAAGTGAGGGCGAGAAGGCCCGGACAAGTGGGCCAGCCAAGATAGGTGAGACATTGACAAACCCGGTGCGACGTGGACAAGACGTGGACAAATTGACTAATCGACAAGCCTGTGAACGTCCGATAATGAACGTATTCCACGACGGCGGAGCCGCTGTTGAAAGACGACCACGGATGGTGATTATGAATCGCTACATGCTTGCCGCTATATCACTGGCGGCGGCGTGCTGGGTACAGGGCGGGTGCATCGAGAGTCTCTACCGCCCAAACAGCCCGCGAACGGCGTCGGCCTATCCTGAACCTAGCATCGAACCCGACTATGCCGGCGAGCAGGTCAAAGACTACACCAACCGGCTCCGGCAGATCTGGCACAAAGACGACCAATCCGTCTCCCAACCTGTCGCCATGCCGATGAAATCGGCCATGGTTCCGCTGATACCTGTAGATATATCTGCTCAGTCCGGCCCGGGTGGAAGGGGTGCTTTCGCCCCGAACGCGACTACTCGCTCGGTCTCCATTCCTCCGCCAAGCCCCTCGGTCTTGGCGGAGCCACCGGAGCAACCAGAGGTGTCGGCGAAACCGGCCCCGGTGCGGCCCGGGCAAGGTCCACGGGTTGAAAACAGCACGATGCCTACGCCCCAGGCCGTCACCGAGTTCCTAGCTGCGATGGAGTCACAAGTGGCTGAGAACCCAAACGACCTGCAACTGCAACTGAAGATGCGATTCTATCTCCTGGCGGCTGGGCAAGACGATAAGGCCCTAGAGCCTATACCGGCCTTCAGTGAAGAAGAAAACGCCGAGATCGCCGACCTGCTGCAGATGATGCTTTCAGTCCGGGATCAGAGGCACGGCAAGCCTACCAGCGAACAAGCCGCCAAGCGCCTGATGGCACTGAAAACGCTTGAACGGGACCTCGTCCGATTCGCCGACCTGCAGATTCCCAAAGTTGTGCTGTGCACGCGGGTGAATGGTTTCGGCGTCTATGACGAGATACCCAGCTATACTTTCGTCACAGGGCGAAGCTACACGATCATAGTCTACTGGGAGCTGCGGCACTTCACTGTCAACGCCAACAGCGCCGGGGAGTACAAGACAATGCTGAACGTCCGCCTGGCCCTGCACGACGGCCAGGGTCGCATCGTACACAACAAGGCCGATCCTGGAGTACAGGACGTCTCGTCTAATCGACGCAACGACTTCTACCTGCAGAGCACATTCAGCCTGCCGCGAACGCTTCCGGCAGGTCAGTACACGCTGAAGGTGACCACCGAAGACCCCATTGGCAACAAGGTTGCCACCGCCGTCGCCCAGCCGATCGTGCTGAAAGAGATGGATTAGAGCGTCTAACGTTTATGATGCAACATATCC
>JABMQG010000197.1 GCA_013203365.1 Planctomycetota bacterium
CTTCCAGGACACCACCTGCCATCAGATTGGCCCGCACGCGGTTTGAGATGGCGACGATGGCCTCAGCCCGTCGGCAGCGGTGCTTGCGGACCTCTGCAGGAGGCATCGGGGTTCGTACGTGAAGAACGACCGGAACCTTCAGGCTGCGAGCGACGCTGCGGGCATAGCCGCTTAACCACAGGTCCGAGCCGTGAATCAGCCCGACCCGGCGTTGACGTGCGAACCTAACCAGCCTTCGCACATCGGCGAAACGCCGCAACGCCCCTGGCCATTTTCGCCAGGAGTGCAGCGGCACCAGGTGTACTTCAATGCCTTCGCCGCGAAGAAAGTCCAAGAACGGTCCTTCTTCGCGGCAGATGACCACCGGCTTGTAGCGTTGCCGATCCAGACCGGCAAGCAGGTAGTACAGCTGGCGCTGGCTCCCGCCGATCTGTCCACCCCGAGACAAGTACAAGATGCTTGGCATGCTGAGCCTCAATAGAACCCATCGAATGCCTTTGCCGGACCTAGCAATGACCGACGAGACAGGAACTTAACTGCGTCAGGACTACGACCCGCGCGCAGCTATAAGGAAAGGCCAGGGCATTCTCCCAGAGCGAACCCGTCGTGGCAATTGAGTTTTTTCGCGCGAATCTAAAGCCCCCCAGTCGGCTTATGCAGTGTACAGAATGTCTCAGCCTAAGCCGTACGATCCGACACATTGTTTATCTCCTCTAACTGCTTGCCGCCACAGTGGTTGAATTTCATGGCCGGGTACGCCGGGTAACCACGCCTGAAATCACCTCGGGCGGCAGTTGTGGTAAGTTGCCCCACTTGTTCAAAGACCAGAGCGATGTATATAATTATTAGTTCGGTTCAGTTCGGTGGTGTTGGTCAGCGAACTTTCGGGAACGGCGAAATTGTCACCGGGCGAATGTGGCATGAGTTCAAGCCGTATGTTCGCGCATTTCTTTTCACCACCCGGCCGAGTGTTCCTCTTTGTGCCTGTCTTTGGTTTTGCTGGAGCAGTGGCCGCAAGGCAGTGCCGGTTTCGTTTCTGTGTTGGAGGTGGGTTTCCCTCTTTACGGCCGCAGGTTCCTGGTCGGTATCCGGATTGAGGGCCAGGTGAAGACTACACGTGTGATGATTGTCTGGGTGTTGACGTTGGCTGGTCTGCCAGTTCAAGGCAGTGCGAGTCTGGGGGGCTCAACAGACCTTCGGGCCAGTCATGAAACCGAGGCAGGTCGTAGCCTGGACCTCGAAGACGCCTTTTTCCCCGCTGTTCGCAACGCCGACCACATTCAGCCGAGGTTGCCGATGTATGCGGCAAATGATGCCGACGTCTTGCCGGACGTCGTTGCCTGGGACGAGTTTGCTGCCCAATCGTTGCCGAGGTTTGCGGCAAATGAGGCCGGCGTCTTGCCGGACATCGTTGGCTGGAACGAGCTTGCTGCCCAATCGTTTCCGGGGTTTGCCGGCGAAGGCGGTTGGCTGGAATTGCCCCCAGACGGACTTGTTCACATTGAAACTGGCCAGGCGGACATCCTCGACAACGGGGCACCGATCGTGGATGCCAACGTCGCCGAGTTGTCGGCCAGCGGCATGTCTGAGCAATGGGAGTGGTCCAAAGAAGGACCTCACGCGTTTTCTGATCTTATGGTAAGGCGACCCACGCAGCATCTGCTCCCAACGGTTCGCTATACCGACACGAGAGGCGGCTACGCCCCTAATCGCGTTGGACTTAGGTCTTTTCGAGCGGGTAATGTTGGGGGCGATTCCATCGCATTCAAACCAACAATATCTCCGTGGGGCCAGTGGCATGCCAACGAAAACGCGGGCACCAGTATCGACCCGGGGCCGGCGGGGACGGCGGACAAGGCCAACGACGGCAACAGTTTCGCGTTTGCAGTGCTGCTTTACGTGGGTATCCCGGCAATCGTGAGCGTGCTGATGGTTGGCATTTTTGTTGGCAAGAGCAGGTGATGGATACTGGGCTGGGCGCTATGGCAGAGCCGCCAGGGGCAGTCCATGGGCAGTTCCTTAAACCGCCTGTACGGCCCTTTGTTATGCGCATAACCAGCCGGCTGCCATGAGTTATTCGGCCCTTTAGCCTGCACAGCCCGGTTAGGAATTGCATCGGCTGCTTTATGTCGCACCATCGGTGCCTGGCTTTCCAATAAAGACTCTCATGAAAACTCTGCTGGCCTGGAGCACTTTATTTTTGCCCTTGCCGCTTCGAACAATTCAGATTTGAAAAAGTGAAGTAGTCTGACATCGGCGAGGGGCTAGGTTCGCCCAGCCGAAAAGCGGACTTTCCGACCGCCTGTCTTGCCCTTTCCGTCTGTCCATTTTCCACCTCACGCCGTGAAACGACAGATGCCACAGGCGAGACATTGCGGTAGAATGACGCACCGACCACTCGCACGAAGGGAGCCAGCACATTACAAACGACCCGACAACAGTGACGAAACTCGATGAACTGCTGACCGCCATCCGGGGCTGCGACGATTCCCGCCGCCCTGCGGGCGAATGGAAGCAGGTATACAGGCTGTTGCAGAAGACCGAGCTACCGCCCGGCCGGGTGACGGGTGTCGTGGGGATGCGCGACGTGGATGGGTTGGCTGCGCTGATCGATCAGCTTCGCAGTCCAGCGCCGGCGGCCGCGACGGTAGTCGTCCCAGACGCCGAAATCTGCAAGAAGGCGTTGCAGGCTTTCCGCAAACGGCTGTCGCTGACGGTTCTGGACGAAGAATCAAAGCTTGGACGCAGCCCGCTATCCAAAGGCGCGGACTCGCATGTTGCCGCCGCCATCATTCCGCCGAGCGAGTGGCCCGAATCCGTCTGGGAGGAACTGGTCCGTCAGGGCAAGCTGCGCTACATCGGCCATGGGTTCTACGAACGGACGAAGCAGTAGTCGGACCAGTGGCGTGATGGGGCTCGCATACCCGGGACTCGGTTCATTTCGGCATGCGGGATGTGTTCTGGCGGCGGTCTAGGCGGGCGGCCTTATAACCGACGGTTCGCGAGTTTGAATCCTGCCCCCGCTAGCTTCGCGCTTGGTGTTTTGCTTGGCGCAAACAGGCTAATTTTTCTGCACTCTGATACAGTCTGCTGCAGTGAAGAATGCCCTAACCATTGAAAGTGAAAACGACCAAAATCCCCTGGAAAATCAAAGATTAAAGATTTTCGAGCATTAACGGAGAGGGCGAGATTCGAACTCGCGATACGGGTTTGATCCCATATAACGGTTTAGCAAACCGTCGCTTTCGGCCACTCAGCCACCTCTCCAGGAGACTGCTAACTTATGCACCAGGCCAAAGTTATACTGCAATGATCCTGCTTTTCCAAACGCCGCTTTGCCTTGTCGGCCGCCACATTTTCCAAAGTATAGGCCCTGGGGCAGCAGGGGTCAAGTATGTGTGCGTTCGTTTCACCAGTTATAAATTTGGCAAGTGAAACCGGCCAAGCGATACAGGCTGAAGCACCGGCCGGCTGGCCGGCATGGCGGACGATTGGACCGGCTTGAAGCCGCCATGGTGCGGCGATACTTCGCGGTTCGTGCGGGCAAGACAAGCGGATTCGCTTTTGCCGACATTCCAAAGGAGGGTTCAGCCATTTGGGGACGGTACGCAGGTGTTTCGTCACGGTCGGCCGAAGGCCTGCCAGGCGACGGCGGCGGCGCCTATAACGCCGGCGTCGCTGCCGAGGGCGGCGATGACCAGTCGCGGCCTGTCTTCGGTCATTCGCCAGTCGAGTTGCGAGAAATGGCGGCGAACGGGGTCCAGCAGGTCGTCGCCGGCCTTGGCCAGTCCGCCGGCCAGGACGATCATGTCGCAGTCGAGAACGCGTTGAAGGCTGACACACGCGATAGCCAGGTGCCGAGCGGCTGAGTCCCAGAGCCTCTCGGCCAGCGGATCGCCGGCCTTGCGGGCGGCGTTGACGTCGGCGGCATCGAGGTCGCCTTTTTCGGCGAGGGTTTTTGCCAACGCCCCTGTTTGGCCGATTGTGCCTTTACGGCCGGCCTGCCCTGCCCCTGCGGCGGGGTCGTCGCAGCCGGTGGTGTTTTTTTGGCTTTGGCCTCGCAAGGCGATGACGGCTTGCCTGGCGATGAACTTGGCGGAGGCATATTGCTCCAGGCAGCCTCGCTGGCCGCAATTGCAGGGCAGGCCGTCGGTCTCGACGATGATGTGTCCGATCTCACCGGCTGAGTCGTGGCTGCCGTGGAGGATCTTGCCATCTACTATGATTCCGCCGCCGACGCCCGTGCCGAGTGTAAGCATGGCAAGCGAACGGGCGCCCTTGGCGGCGCCGAACATGAACTCGCCCAGCGCAGCGGCGTTGGCGTCGTTTTCCAAAACAGCGGGCAGGTTCAGTCCTCTGCCGACGAGGTCGCGCAGAGGCAGGCCGGCCAGCCCAGGTATATTTGGCGCGTTGATTATAACGCCCCGACTACAGTTAAGCGGCCCAGGGGCCCCAATTCCGACGCCCAGCACGTCGGAAGAGTCGATATTCTGCTCAGCCAGCAGGTTCTTGACGCCACGAATCATCTCGGCGACGATCTGGTCGCCGTGGCTTGAGGGTGTGGGTCTTTGCGTAATGCCAAGGAAGCGTTTTTTATTGCCGTCCTCATCAACGGCCAAGACGACCAGCTTGATGAATGTACCGCCGAGATCTATGCCTATGCAGTATTCACTCATCTTGTTGTGTTACCTGTGCGCTGATGTGTTCCTGGGCCTTAAGGATGGGGTCGAGAATCCTGACATCGGCGGCTCGTACGATATCCTGTAGAATCTGTGTCTGCACGGGCCGTATGTTGGCAGTGATGAGGTCGTTACGCAGCTGATCCTTGACGTCTTCATAAGCCACTTCCTTTCGCGGGATGGTCTTTTCCCGCTTGAGGATGTGGAAATCCTTGTCTACCTGGACGATTTCACTGACTTGCCCGTCGGCCAGGTCGAACGCCGCCCGGCAGATCGCGGACGGGACCTTCGTCTCGTCGCGCGAAAACGGGGGGTACAGCCCACCCTGCATGGCCGTTTCCGTGAAGGTCGAGTACTGCTGTGCCAGCTCGGCGAAGTCTTCACCCTTGGCCAGTCGTTCGAGAATGTTTTGTGCGTCGGCGACCGATGCGCAGCGAATGTGCCGAACGACCACCTTCAGCCCGTACCGGCGGTTGAACTCGGCCGTCAGCATCGAGTCGGTGATCTTGAGGCGTTTGACGGCGAGCTTGCGAAGCACGGCGTTTCGCGTCATGGCCATATCCCAATAGACGCGTGGGACCTTTTTTCTCGGCAGGTACTGCCGGAGAAATAGCTCACGCTGGGCCTGGTCAAGGTTCGGCGCCTGCTCGCGAAGTGTTTCGGCCGACTCGTTATCTATATCCTCGCTGGTTACGCTGATGCCCTCGTTTTGGGCAACCTGCCGGACTGCGGCCGAGGCCGTCAACTGCCGAAGGGCTTCCAGTCCATGGGCACTGACCAGCAGCTCGTTGAGCTGTTCAATCCTTATCGGCTGGTCGTTGACGGTGGCTGCCAGCGTGCCGGCACCCGGGGCTCCGATGGTCGGGTCGGCCGCTCTGCTGGCGAACCCCTGCTGACGGTCAACCGCAGTGCCGCCTGGTGTGCAACCCGTCATCAGGCAAAGCAGGATGCTGATCGCCAGCAGACCTGCAGCGCAAGTGAGCCTGAACTGACCGAGCCGGCCCCACACATTCGCGCGGTACGAGCGGGTAAGCCTACCTGTTTGCTGCGATTGAGCAAGCACATGGTGCCGATCGGCCGATTTTTCAAAAAACATCGGAATCTTTCGCACTTGCATTATTCATCCTCGCAAAATCGCCGGTACGCAACGACAATCGCAGACCGAATCAGCCTCCCAGCTCGATGCAGCGTTTTCGGTAGTGCATGTAGTTTTCGAGGGACACCTCTTCCGGCACGCCGTGGTCGCACGTGGGCAGATAGCCGCCGCGTTTTCGCATGGTCGGCAAGATGGCTTCCACATGCTGGTCGATGGCATGCTTACCCTTGGCGAGCACCCGCTTGTCTATGCCGCCGCTCATTGCCAGATTCGGGTACTGCCGGCCCATGGCCACCACGTCACAGCCGGCGGCCACCTCGAAGGGGCTCATCACATCCATGCCTATCGCCTCAATGTACAGAGGAATCACAGGCGGGCAATACCCGTCTGTATCGATTTGCAAGTAGAGGTGCCGGCTGCGGTCGATCTGCCGGGCTATGACCGCGGTCAGCAGCTGCTGGTAGTAGGGGAAGAAAAACTCCTTCATTATCTCCGGCGATACCAGAGGGCCGTGGTTGTAGCAGATGTCCTCGGCCAGGAATATCTCGTCGAGCGTTACGTGCTGCTGATGGCTGGCGATGACGGCGTCGGCCAGCGCTAACCACGTTTGCATGCAGTCGTGGATTACATCCGGCATGTCGTAGAAGGCGTACATCAGGTTTGTAACGCCGAACAGCGAGCGAAGGTACATGCCGGCGCCAGCCACTCGCTGTTGGATCATGATTCCACGGCCGGCCTGCTTCTTTGCCTCGGCCATGCGCTCTTTCAGGTCGGCGTAACGGACCGGCGTGGCCGGATCGAGTCGCCACTTGCAGTTCTCCTGCCAGGTCTTGGCGTCCTTGACGGGGTGGTCGAGATACTCCGGCATGAAGCCGTTGCGTCGGCCTTTGAAGAACAGCACATGCCGACCGGCGAAGTCATGCACCAATTCGTAGTCGCCGCGGTCTTCGAGAACCTTATCTTCGAAGGCCGGCTCGAACGCCGCCTCGCACCAGCCCATCTGCATCAACTCATGGTGGCCAGGCTCA
>JABMQG010000198.1 GCA_013203365.1 Planctomycetota bacterium
CCGCCACTCCGGCCCAAGTCAAGTGCATCATACCTGTTGCAGGCGAGGCCTCAAGTGAAAAACCGGTTGCCATAGTATGCGGCAAGCCGTTGGCAGGGGCATTTTATTTTTGTTAGGGGCTGTTCTATATCTCGAAGACCGCTGAGGCTTGCCATCGGCCGGCGAGGTGGATGGTGATTGGTCGGCGGAGGCCTCTGCGGACGGTGCGGACGGCCAAGTCTGGTGTATTGTTGTGCTCGCTGAGGTGTGCCAGTGCGGCCCATTGAAGTCGGCTGTCGGTGCAGTCCCGTAGCAGCTTGCCGGCTTCGGCGTTTGCCAAATGGCCGCCGTTGCCGCGAATCCGCTGCTGCACAGCAGCTGGGTAAGGACCTTCGCGGAGCATTTCGGGGTCGTAGTTGCTTTCTAGGTAGACCGCGTCAAGTTGCGGAAAGGCCTGCTGCAACTGCGGGAACACAAAGCCAAGATCGGTCAGAATGCCCAATCGTTTTGCGTTGTGCTCGATGACGAAGCACACGCCGTCGGCGCCGTCGTGGGGGGTGGGGATGGTATGGACCACCGCCTCGCCTACTTCGAAGCTTTCCCCTGGCTGGAATCGGCGGACGTCGTGCAGGTTGCCCAGGCGGTCCTCGCACGCAGCCAGCGTGCCGGGCGTGATGTAGATAGGCATCCCGAACCTGCGCTGGCACACACCAGCTGAGCAGACGTGGTCGTTGTGATTGTGGCTGAGCAGTATGGCATCGACCTGGCGGGCGTCCTGCCCGCACCCGGTGAGGCGCTGCTGTACCGCTCGGCCGCTTATGCCGGCGTCTATCAGGAGCCGCGTTCGGCCGGCCTGCACGAAGATGCAGTTGCCGTTGCTGCCGCTCTGACAAGAAAAGGTCTGCATGTTGACTGGTCCAGATGAGTGTATTGGCAGGCGATTATACAGCTATGTCCGATGGGTTTACAGGTTGGATATGTTTGGATATTGCATTGGGTCGGCCTTGCGGCGACCATTTGCCTCTATGACCGGGCAGACCAGCGAACAGCCTTGGACGGTATTGCGTCTGATCGAATGGACGAAGGACCACTTCACGGCCCGCCAGGTTCAGCAGCCCCGGCTGTCGGCGGAGGTGCTGCTGGCGCACGTATTGAAGTGCCGAAGGATGGATTTGTACACGCGGTTCGGGGCCGTCCCGGCCGGCGAGCAATTGGCGGGGTATCGCGAGTTGGTCAGGCTGGCCGCCCAGCACGAGCCTGTGGCGTATTTGGTAGGTCATCGGGAATTCTACAGCCTGGACTTCGTCGTAACGTCCGACGTGCTGATACCCCGGCCGGAGACGGAGCTGCTGGTGGACAAGGCCATCGAGTGCCTCAACGGCCTTGGCCGGCACGGCCGGTATTGGGATGCTTGCACCGGCTGCGGGGCGGTGGCGATAGCGACGGGCGTCCGCAAGACGGATGCGGCCGTCCTGGCCACTGACATCAGCGAATCGGCCCTGGCCGTGGCCAGACGGAACATCGCCGCCCACGGCTTGGGCGATCGGATAACGGTGGCGGCGGCTAACCTGTTGGAATTGCCGGCCGACTTGGCCGAACTGGCGCTATTCGACGTGATCACGGCCAACCCGCCGTACGTGTCCGCATCGCAAATGGACGAGTTGTCCCCGGATGTTCGTCGGGAGCCCCGAACGGCTTTGTTCGCTGGGGAAGACGGCTTGGATTGTATTCGACCGATCGTGACGCAGGCGCCGGACGTACTAGGACGTGGCGGCATGCTGGCCGTGGAGATCGGCTACGGTCAGGCCGAGGCGGTTTGGGACCTGGTCAACCGGGTTGACCGGTACGACCGGGTTGGGTTCGCCCGCGACGTCGCCGGCATTGAACGGGTGCTGGTAGCGCACAAGAAAATATAGTAATCTGAGAGGTTCTTCTCGGACGTTCACGACGTTCTTGGCGGAAAAACCTCCGGAGGGCAACGGATGCAGTCATACACGCTGATGTCGAAGAAAAATGCAAAACTGCTGGCTGTGCTCGTCTCGGCCATTGCGGCCGCGTTGCCCGGGTGCGCGAACACCTCGGGGCAGGCAGTGGCGCCTGCGCCATTGTCGCACCCTAGTCAGCGAGAGGCTTGGCCCAACGGCGGGGCGCAAGGCGAAAAGCTCTCGACGGAGCATTATTGCATATTCACCTCCACGGCCAACCAATCATTGCGCAACGGCATCTGCGGATTCATGGAGGCCGCCCGGGCCAACTACGTCCAACTGACCGGACTTACCGGCCGGCCCGCCGGCGGCAAACGGCTTGCGGTGTACCTCTTCGGCGACCGCCAGCAGTGGGCCTCACTGACCGAGACGATCACCGGCCGAGATGCCGAAACGTATTTGAGGGTGCAAAGTGGCGGGTACTGCTACGACGGGGTGTGCGTGTTTTGGGACATAGGTACGATGGCGACCTACAGTGTCGCCGCCCACGAGGGCCTGCACCAGTTCCTCCACGACGCCGCTGGCGACAATCTGCCAGTCTGGGTGGAGGAGGGCCTGGCAGTGCAGGCCGAGGGGTACAGGATACGTCGCGGGCTGGTCTTGTTTGAGCCAAGCGATAACACCTCGCGTTTGACCACGCTCCGCAAGACCATTCTGGCCGGGCGATGGCGAAGTGTCGATCGGCTGGTGGAGATGAATGCTGCGGACAATATTCAGGAAAGCGCCATGCACGGTGCGGAGTATTACAGCCAGCTATGGGCCTTGCTGTTGATGATCCGAAGCGACGAGCAATATCGAGCTGGGCTGGAGCAATTGCTTCGCGCCACCGCCGACGGGCAGTTGGCCGCGGGTCTGGGCATTGAGCCGCAGGAGTGGGCCCAACTGCAGCGCAACGGCAAGGCGTATTCAGCGGTCGTCGGCCCGCGCGCCTTCGCCCATTACATCGACGCCGACACGAAACGCTTCGAGCAGCGATATCGCGCCTTTGCCGAGAAACTGGCGAAGGTATACAGAACCAGGAGTTGACCGATGCCAATGACGTTTACTGAAAAGATTCTCGCCCGCCACGCGGGCCGGGGCGAGGTGAGGCCGGGCGAAAACGTTTGGGTGGCCGTGGACGTGCTCATGACGCACGACGTGTGCGGGCCTGCGTCGATTGGGATCTTCGAAGAGCAATTCGGCAAGGACGCCAAGGTTTTCGACCCCGACAAGGTGGTGATTATTCCCGATCACTACATATTCACCGCCGACCCCAAGGCGCATCGCAACATCGAAATACTGCGTTCGTTCGTAAAACGTCAGTCGATCCGCTATTACTACGATCCCGACTTCGTGCAGGGTCCCGGTATGCCCGGGGTCTACCCCAGTCCATCCAAGACGCCTTACAAGGGCGTCTGCCACGTCGCGTTGCCTGAAGAAGGGCACACCAGGCCGGGTGAGCTCCTGCTGGGCACCGACAGCCATACCTGCACCCACGGTGCGTTCGGCGAGTTCGCCACAGGCATAGGCAACACCGATGCTGCGTTCGTTATGGGCACGGGCAAACTCTGGCTGAAGGTGCCGGCCACCATGCTGTTTGTCTTTGAAGGCCAATTACCGCCCTACGTGATGGGCAAGGACGTGATTTTACGCGTGATCGGCGACCTCGGCGTGGACGGCGCCACGTACCGCACGATGGAATTTGCCGGCGAGGCGATCCATGCTCTGAATGTTGACGAGCGGATGACGATATGCAACATGGCCATCGAGGCCGGCGCCAAGAACGGCATAATCACGCCGGACGAGCGGACGATCGAGTTTGTTCGGGCCAGAACGAAAAAGCCGTTCGAGCCGATTGTCGGCGACGACGATGCGGCCTATCACAGCGTGCGAACCTACGATGCCGCGACATTGGTCCCTGCCGTCGCGCAACCGCACTCGCCGGCCAAATACGCCCCGGCAAGCGAACTGGGCGATGTCAGGCTCGACCGGTCGTATATCGGCTCGTGCACAGGGGGAAAGATCACGGACCTCGTGGCGGCGGCTATTGTGCTGAACGGGCAGATTGTAACCATCGAGACCTTCGTCGTCCCGGCTACCACCGAGGTGGATTTGGCTATGGATACCGTCCGTGTCGATGGAAAGACATTGCGGGCGATCTTTACCGACGCCGGCTGTGAAGTGGGCCCGGCCAGTTGCGCGGCGTGTCTGGGTGGTCC
>JABMQG010000199.1 GCA_013203365.1 Planctomycetota bacterium
CGCTCCGCAACGCGCTTGAGCACGGCCAGGTCTCGCGGGCCACGATCAGTGTCACTTCCGAAGAGGGCGGCCTTACTCTGGCAATCCGCGACAATGGCAAGGGGATGGATGCCCGGACGGCATCGGCAGGCTCAGGCCTCTCCATCATGCATCACCGCGCAGACCTGATTGGCGCCACGTTCAGGATTGAGTCCGAGGAAGGCCGGGGCACGTCAGTCATTTGTTCTCTCCCGCACCGCGCGAAGGCGCCCCCGAGTGCATCACGCGCGGCCGCCACATCTTGACACGCTGAGGAACCATGCAGGAACGGTCAGATAAGACACTAAAGCGGTCGGACATCACTCCGGCGGGGCAGCCGCCATCCTGGATTCCGACCCCACTACGGACGAGTTGGGATGACCTGCTCGAAAACGTTGATTGCCCTAACGCATGGGAGAAGAAGCGTCTGTCGATCGAGACACGCTTCCTCTCACTGATACGCAACGAGGCCGCGCCCGAGACGCCTGCCGACCTCCAGGTTGAAGTTGAGCGTGAGTGGGACGGCGGTGAGTTCCGCATCCTGTACGTCAGTTACCAGGTCGAAGCCGATGAAAGGGCCCACGCATACGTTGCGGTGCCCAACGGCCCGGTGCCCGAAGACGGCTTCCCCGGCGTTGTATGTTTGCACGGGACTACCAATTGGGGTGCGCGCCGAACGTTGGGCCTACCGCCCGAGCCGGATGATCCACAAGCACACAAGGGCGGCATCGATGGGATGGATTACGCTCGCCAGCTTGTCCGTCGAGGATATGTGACCATTTCGCCGGAGCACTTCTGCTCGGCCGCTCGCGTACCCGCGGAGGGCCCGTATGACACCGCTGCCTTCTACCGCAAACACCCGGACTGGTCCGCTGTCGGCAAATACATCCATGACAGTCGTATCGCATGCTCGGTTCTGGCCGCACGTCCGAAGGTCAACGCCGCACGCTTGGGTGTGACGGGCCATTCACTGGGTGGGCACGGCAGCATATGGCTGGCAGCCTGTGACGACCGCATCCGTTGCGCCGCCCCCAGTTGCTCCGGCTTAACCTTCCGCGAAAATCCCGAGCCGCTGCATTGGTCCCGCGACCATTGGTACGTCTACTTCCCGCAGCTCCGCACCGAGTTCCTATCCGGCCGCAAGGTCCAGTGCGACTTCCATGAGATGATGGCGCTTATTGCGCCCCGCCCTCTCCTGGAGCGATTTGCGTTAAACGATGGCGATCCGACCTGCCAGAGCCATCGGGTAATGCTGCACCTGAAACTTCGCGAGATCTACCGGCTGCTGGGACGCGAACAGGCTCACGCCTTCCTCGTTTTCGGTGACGGCCACTCAATCCCCGATCTATCGCGCGAGTGCATGCTGAGCTGGATGGACCGTTGGTTGAAACACGAAGGGGACCCGCTGGGTGCGTGGGACGCTCGACTGACACGAACGGCTTGAACGTTACCGCTTTGGAGATGAGAGAACATGACTTCGCAGAAGCACGTCATCCGCATCACGACCGTCGCCGCACTGGCATTGTGCAGTGCCGTCTCCGCACAACAGGCACAGAAGCGGGCAACTCCAAACATGCGTCAGATACCGATGCGCAGTCCGGCGCCGACACACGAGAACGTCGCCTATGGAAGTCACCAGCGCCATGTACTGGATTTCTGGCAGGCAAATGCGGATTCCCCAACACCGCTGTTCGTGTGGATCCATGGGGGCGGATTCCGCGCAGGGGACAAGGCATCCATTCCGGCGGCGTTACTGACAGCATGCCTGCAATCGGGCATTTCCTGTGCCTCGATAAACTACCGTCTGTCGAATCACGCCCCCTACCCTGCCCAAATGTATGACGGCGCGCGCGCGATCCAATTCCTTCGCTCACGATCCGCTGAGTGGAACCTCAACCCGAAACACGTCGCGGCAGGAGGGGGCTCGGCCGGATCGGGAATCTCGCAATGGATTGGATTCCACGACGACATGGCGGACCCCAAGGCCGACGACCCCGTGGCGAGGCAATCCACAAGACTGTCTTGCGTCCTGGCGATCAACATGCAGTCGACCTACGATCCACGCGAGATCAAGAAACTGATTCCGGGCAACGCCTATCGCCATCCTGCCCTGAATCCCCTTTTCGCGAGGCCCGATGGTTGGGATTGGGA
>JABMQG010000200.1 GCA_013203365.1 Planctomycetota bacterium
CGGCCGGGCGAGCTGGACGTCGCGAGTCTGCCGCCGAGCTGCGATGGGAGACCGTTTGTCCGCGGAGCAAGCTACCCGCTGTCCTGTCGGCTATTTCTGCTGCACACAGCTACGAGACGCCGGCCATAGATGCCTATCCTCTGGTCGGCGCCCCGGTCGGCGTGGGCCTGGGGCGGGTGGGCCAGTTGAAAGAACCGATGAACCTTCAAGCAATTCTCCAGAGGGTTCGCAAGGCCTGCGGCGTTGCCCACCTTCAGGTAGCCGGTCTGTCGAAACGGCAAGCCCGCCAGACGATTCGCACCTTGGCCGTGGGCTGCGGTTCTTGCGGCCGGCTGTTTGAAAAGGCCATTGCCGCCGGCGCCGAGTTATACGTCACCGGCGAACTTCGCCACCATGACGCACTCGCTGCCAGTGCTGCGGGACTTACCACCGCCTGCGTGGGCCATTCCAATAGCGAGCGGCTCACCTTGCGGGTCTTGGCCAGCCGGCTCCGCAAGGCCCTGCCAACCCTCGAGGTCACCGTCGCTTCCAGCGATCGTGACCCGTTTGTCGTCGTGTGAAGCCCCACGCGGTGGTCGAGAAAACTGCCATTTCGTTGGACCGTGCCGTTAACGTTAGGGCTGGATACCTGAGCAGGATCCGTCGCCGGCCCGCCGGCCCTGCCTTTGGATTTCTGGTTGACAGTCTTGCCGCCAGAGGGTATGTATCTCGGTCTTCTGTGAACGTTTCCAAGGCCAGTGGCGATTCTTCGCGATAGTAGCTAAGTCTCTACGCCCAAAGGATCGGCCAGAAAAGTGAAAAAAGACAAGGAGTCTCAACTATGGCAGCGAACGTAGGGATTAACGGATTTGGCCGGATTGGTCGGTTGGTTTTCCGGGCCATGATGGAGAAGCCTGACAACTTTAACATCATTAGCATCAATGACTTAGCTGACGCAGATATGCTAGCCTATCTACTGAAGTACGACTCTACGCAGGGCAGGTTCCCTGGGAAGGTCGTGGCAAAGCAGAAAGCGTTGGTAGTCAACGGCAAGGAAATCGCCATTACTGCGGAGCGAAATCCGGCGGATTTGGCCTGGGGCAAGAAGGGCGTGGACGTGGTACTGGAATCCACCGGGGTCTTCACCGCCCGCGCCAACGAGAAGAAGGCCGGCTATGACACCCACTTGGTCGCCGGGGCCAGGAAGGTCGTGCTGTCGGCGCCGGCCAAGGACAACGTGGACGCCACTATCGTGCTGGGGGTCAATGACGGCGAACTGACGGCTGAGCACAAGTGCATCTCCAACGCCAGTTGCACCACCAATAGCCTGGCCCCGATCGCCAAGGTCCTGCACGAGCGTTTCGGCATCGTTCGTGGCCTGATGACCACGATTCACGCATATACCGGCGACCAGCAACTTGTGGATACGATCCACAGCAAGAAAACCCGCGCACGGGCCGGTGCGATGAACATTGTTCCGACCAGCACCGGGGCGGCCAAAGCGGTGGGGAAGGTGCTGCCGGCTCTGGCCGGCAAGTTGGACGGTTACGCACTCCGCGTGCCTGTTGGCGCCGGGTCCATTACGGACCTGACAGTCTCGGTCGAGAAATCCACAAGCATCGAGGAGGTCAATGAGGCCATCAAGGCTGCCGCCGAGGGGCCGATGAAGCGTATCGTCGAATACATAACTGATCCGATCGTCTCCTCGGACGTTATCCATAATTCCCACTCCAGCATCTTCGACAGCAACAACACGTTGGTCTTGGATGGCACAATGATCAAGGTCACCATGTGGTATGACAACGAGTGGGGCTATAGTTGCAGAAGCGCCGACCTGATCGAAATTATTTCAAAGTTATAATTACGCTGGGCTTTCAGACCCGGCGCAAAGACCATTTGTCCGCAGCGATATGCCGGGCTCTAGCCTAAGAAACGCGATCCGCACGGTCAACGCAGGCTTTTGAGGTGCATCATGGCAACCAAAACCGTCGAGGATATTGATGTCCGTGGCAAGAAGGTCGTCGTGCGTGTGGACTTCAACGTGCCGATCGCCGACGGAAAGGTCTCCGACGATACCCGCATAGTCAAGGCCCTGCCGAGTATCCGTAAACTACTCAACGGCGGGGCGGCCTTGCTTCTGTTGAGTCATTGTGGCCGGCCGAGCGGGAAGGGATTTGAAGCGGAGTTATCCAATAGGCCGGCGGCCGATCGCCTAAGTGAACTGCTGGGCCGGCCTGTCAAGCTGGGCGACGGCGACGTCGGCGGTGCGGTCGACCAGGCCGCAGCAAAGGCGTTGCGACCCGGTGAGGTCCTACTGCTGGAGAACGTTCGCTTCAACGCTGCAGAAAACATTGCCGACAAGGCCAAGAAGAATCCGGATAAGAAGCTCACCGCCGAGCAGGAGGCACTTCAGGGTGATTTTACCGACAGGCTGGCGTCACTCGGGGAAGTCTACGTCAACGACGCGTTCGGTAC
>JABMQG010000201.1 GCA_013203365.1 Planctomycetota bacterium
GCCGTTGCTCGCGCCATTTTCGACTGCCGAGTGCCGGTCATCAGCGGGGTCGGGCACGAGATCGACACTACGATCGCGGACATGGTGGCCGACGTACGCGCAGCGACACCGACGGCGGCTGCGGAGCTGGCTACACCCGATCGAGAGCAGTTGCGGCGATTTTGCCACCAGCAGGCAGGCCGGATGCGGCGCGGTATCGGCCAGAGGCGTGCAGAAGGTTGGGCCGCACTGAGATTCGTTCAGCGAAGCGAGTTCTTTCGCAACCCGCTGCATCGCGTGCGGACGATGGCCCAGCGTTTCGACGAGGCGGTGGCACGTCTGGGCGCGGCTCTTCCCGGGGGGGGAGTACGTGCCAAAGCGGCGCTGGATGAACTGCACGGCAGGCTCCGCTGGTGTTTAAGTGCCGCGGCTAAACGAAAGGGCGACGCGCTGGCGGCGCAACAGGCCTCTCTGGCGGCGGTTCATCCGTTTCAGCAGGTTCGTCTGGGCAGGCGGGAAGTAGCGGCCCAGCAGCGGCATCTGATCGCGATGGTACGCGCGGTGATGACGGGCGCTGAGGGTGAAACGGAGCGGTATCGGCGGACGTTGGAGGCGATGAACTATCGAAACGTGCTCCGCCGGGGCTATAGCGTGACCCGGGACGCACGCAGGCGGATCATTCGCTGCGAGGCCGACGTTGGGGCCGGGCAGACGATACACACCGAGTTAGCCGACGGGGAGATTCGGTCTGTGGTTGACGGGCTGCCGGCGAGGGGACGGGGAGGCAAGGCGGGATCGGAATGCGGGCCGACGTTGTTTGAGGAACCGCTGACGTAAAGGGAATGAAGATGGCAAAGAAAAAACTGACATTCGAACAGGCACTGGAGAAACTGGAGCAAATAGTCTCACAGATCGAGTCGGGGCAGATCGGTCTGGAGGAGTCTATCGCACGGTACGCGGAGGGGACAAAGCTTATCAGCCATTGCCGAAGCGTTTTGGACGCAGCCGAGAAGAAGATACAGTTGCTTACAGCCGCTCAAAACGTGACACTCGAGCCGGCGGGCGAACTGGAAGAGCCGGCGGAGGAGGCTTAGGGGCAGCGGAGAATCGCGGAATATGCCGTGCTATCTGAAGGCATATTTGTCGCTATCCGCCAGCTAGTAGTGATGGAAGTTGGCTGCTCAGTGTTCGGCGAGGGCGAGGCGGCAAGCCACAATCGAGTCGGGGGCTACAAAGAAGCCGTCAGGTTTTTTTTAAGGGTTCCGTAACAGCTGCAAGGTGGTCTGATCCGACGGTTCTCTTTTCTGGGGGCCCCTTTTTTTTACCGAGTAGTCTTTTTTTGTTTTTTTTGTATTGTATGTTGCGCAAGTCGGCCGAGAGGTCTTCGGCAAACGGAGGTTGGTGCATTTTAGACATTTGCTTGGGCCGGTTCTTGGCGTACCGAGCATGCGGATGAGGATGTCGAGCAAGCCCAAGGGAGGAGTACGGTTATGCTGTACAGCATTCGTTACGAGCAGGACCAGCGGCGTTATACGGACGAGATCGAGGCCCACAGCCCTGAAGAAGCCGTGGTTAAGTTTGAGCAGATCAAACGAGTGCGGCCCGACCGATCCCTCTACCGTTTGCGTGTCACCAGCGTATCGGCTGCCGACGGCGAACAGGGGTGGAATGTGTGAGTATTCCTTGGCAGTTTCAGTTTATCTGCGTATCGGCGACGGCAAGAACATTGTAGATCAGAACCAACACATTTCGGCTGGGCTAGCCATCGGTTCGCCTGGCATTAAAAAAACTCTCGGCAAGAACTTGACTAACCGCCATCATGTCGGTAGTCTTCTGCCACTATGGCACGAATAGCACGTATAGTATCACCTGGTAAACCCCATTTGATCTGTCAGCGAAGTGATCGAACGATCTTCACTTCCGCCAAACGTCGTGGCGCTTACCTGAAAATCCTCGCGGACTGTTCGGCGATTTACCGGGTCAAGGTGTTGGCTTGGTCGGTGTTGCGTCGTGAGGCGTATTTTGTCGTCGTCCCGCCATCGGCCGAGGCGATGAGTTCGTTCATGCGGGTCGTTCACACCCGGTACGCCCGCCGGCTGCACGCGGCGGGTTTTGAGGGCGAGGTTACGCCACATCGCTTTGCCAGCTGTCCGCTCGACAATCCAACGGCGTTGGAGGCAATCAAGTTCGTCGAGTCCCGGCCGGTGGCCGAGAAGATGGCAACCACGCCCATGGGTTACGCGTTCAGCAGCGCCGCGGTTCGCGGCAAAGTCGGCGGAGAGGGACGGGATATATTGTCCGTGGTCCCGGCTATAACGGGCAAGGTTCGCAACTGGGCGCAGTGGCACGCCAAGGGCCTGGACGAAGAACGGGCCGAGTACCTGGCTATGCGTATGCGAACAGGAAAGCCTGCCGGGGCTTCGGCGTTCATTCGTCGGCTGGAGCAGAGGCTCGGCATGAACCTTTCTCGGGGGCGCGGCCGGCCCAAAGGAAGCTAGATTAAGAGCCCCTAACAGAATGCCCCTGCCATCGGCTTGCTCTCGTGTCATCTGACGCCGTCACTTCATTCCGGCACTTCGGTTGATGCGGGTCCATTTCCTATTTTGCCGGTGCAGGCGGTTTCCACTGCGTATAGCCGGGAGGTACAATGCTTTTGTCGCCTTTGCCGCTTTCGCTGCCGGCGGGCGAGTTGAATCTAAGTAGGATCGAAAGGAGTGACTGATGACCGATATTGAACAGCCGACGGCGTCGGCCGGCCGGCCCAGCCCTGGCGAGTTTTCGGCGTTTTCCACCCCCCCATCCCCACCGCCGCCTATTTACGTTCAGATGCCCAAGCAACGTGGTGTTATATCGTGGCTGCTGCGGAGGTTGGTGGTAACGGGGCTGCTATTTTCAATCGGGCTGAACATATGGCTGGCGTTCCTGGTCGCGGCCACACAGGCCGGTTCTTTCTCGTTAGAGACGATTCGAGATGGCCAACAGAATCAGCAGGTGGCGGTTTACGAAGTAGTGGGGATCATCAACGCCAAGCAGGCGATGTTGTTCGACTCTTTCGTTCGGCAGATTGAAGAAGACGCCAACGTGAAGGGTGTCGTAATCAGAGTGGACAGCCCCGGCGGCGGCGTTTCCGCCAGCGACCAGATCAACAGGGGCGTGCTGGCCCTGAAGCAGGCCGGCAAACGCGTGGTGGTGTCAATGGGCAGTGTCGCCGCCAGCGGCGGTTATTACATCTCCGCCCCGGCCGACCACATTTTTGCCGAGCCCACTACTGCCACCGGGTCGATCGGCGTGCTGGGGATATATCCGATCCTGAAGGGCACTCTGGACAAGATCGGCATGCAAGTTTTGATCATTCGCTCGACGAAAGCCGAGAAACACAAGGCCACACTGAACGAATTCGAATACCCCACGCCGGAAGGGATGGCAGAGAAGAAGGTCTTGCTCGACCAGATCCACGAGATTTTCATGGACGTCGTAAAGCAGGGCAGGGTGAAGCTGTCGAGCGAAGAAGTTGAAGCTCTCTCTGACGGCCGAGTGTGGTTGGGCGCCGACGCCGTCAAGGCCAAGCTGGTGGATGAGATCGGGTATCTCGACGACGCAATCGACAAGGCGGCGGGCCTGGCTGGTCTGTCCAGCCCCCGCGTGGTGCGATACAGCCGGCGGTTGACGTTGCGGGAGTCGATGTTTGGCGATAGCGCATCTTCGCTACGGATCGACATCGAGCTGATCGAGAAACTCCAGACCCCGCGAATCATGCTGCTGTGGCGTCCTGAATGATTCCGTTGAGGCCGGATGGACTATGATCCAGACAAGCCGGGTTGCAGGTTATTTGCGGCCCTGGCGGTGCGGTCTTGACACAACCTCTAATACCGCGATGTTCATGATGCGTTCGTTTTGGATTGCGTTGTCGCTTTCAATGACGCTGTCTGTGTCACCCGGCCTGGCGGCCGGCAGTGCCCAGACAGCCGGCGATGGCTTCGACGAGCGTGTGGATGCCGCGATAGCAAAAGCCGTGGGCTATCTGTGGGGCCGACATCAGACCGACCGGTGGCCTGAAGACGATCCAGGTGCGGGCCCGCAAGACTACGGGGCTCAGACGGCCTTGTGTGTCTACACCATGCTGAGTGCTGGGCAGAGCTACCAGACGGACCGCATGGCAGTGACAATCGATTGGCTTGTGCGGTTGAACCTGCAAAGCGTTTACGCCAGGAGCCTTCGGGTGATGGCCCTGTCGATGCTTCCTGGGCAGAAGGCAGAGAAGGTTTTGGCCGACGACGTGCGACGGCTGTTGGCGGCGGCCCGATCGGACGGCACGTACCCGTATACGGCCTCTCGTGGCGTGCCCAACACGGCGA
The DNA here is from genome assembly GCA_013203365.1 of Planctomycetota bacterium. Classification (GTDB taxonomy): domain Bacteria; phylum Planctomycetota; class Phycisphaerae; order SM23-33; family FEN-1343; genus JABMQG01. The sequence continues at coordinate 4,335 of JABMQG010000201.1, forward strand.
TGGTGCACACGGCTGTTTTTTTCGGGGGCGCCGAGCGTGGCAACGCCGTGCCCGGACGATACTGGCGGGATGGCGAGCGGCACTGGCGGCAGACCCAGACGGCCGAGGGGGGCTGGTCTTACAACCTCTCGCTACGGCCAGCGCAGGGTTCGATATCGGCGGCGGCGTTGAGCAGTCTGCTGCTGTGCCACGACGCCGCCTATCGCCAGGAGTACTTTCAGTACAAGGGCGATGACGCCTCACCTGCAATCCGGCGTGGTTTGGCGTGGCTGGGTGGGAATTTTTCCGCACTTGAAAACCCCGCCATGGGGCCGCAGTACTACTATTACTACCTGTACGCCGTTCAGCAAGTGGGTGTGGCCAGTGGATACAAGTACTTCGGCCCGCATGACTGGTATCGTGAAGGTGCGGAAGAGCTGATGCGAAGCCAAGGTGTAGACGGGTGTTGGCGCAGCGACGTGGACACGTGCTTCGCATTGCTGTTTCTGGCAAGCGGGCGATATCCCGTGGTGTTCAACAAGCTTCAGTATGACGGGGCGTGGAATACCCGCCCGCGCGACATGGCACACGTGGCGCGGTGGCTCGCCCGAACGTTCGAAACGCCGGTCCGATGGCAGGTGCTCGACATCGGCGCTGATGAAGACCGCTGGGGCGACTCGCCGATCCTGTATATATCGGGATCAGCGGTGCCGAAGTTCTCGCCGAGTGACATTGCCAAGCTGCACGATTACGCGATGAAAGGCGGGTTGATCGTTTCCGAGGCCGCCGGCAGCTCGCCCGCGTTCAACCTGGCGATGCAAAAGGCCTACCGCGAGATTTTCCCGCGGCTTTCGCCGGAGCCGATTTCACCCTCTCACCGGATTTTCTCCGCCCACGACCCGGTGAAAAGACCCATATCGTTGACGGGCATTTCCAACGGCGTCCGCCTGCTGGCCATTCATTCACCCGGCGACCTTTCGAAAGCCTGGCAGGCCGATACGCGTGAAACGCAAGGGGACAGTGACAGGTTTCAGTTGGCGGCGAACATTTATTTTCACGCCACGGACTTCGGCTCGCTGCGACAAAAGCGGCCGGATTTCGAGGAACTTTGGCCGAAGGCGACGGCAGCGGCTGAAGGGTCCAAGCGAATGATTCGCGTGGCCTTGCTGACGCACGAAGGTGGCGCGAACCCCGAACCGTTCGCTTACAAGCGTCTGGCGATGCTGATGGCGAAGGATTGCGACACGAAGTTGGTTTTCGGCGACCCCACGCCGATTGCCGATCTTTCGTCCGGTGCGGCCCCTATCGCTTTGATGACGGGCACCGGGGCGTTCCGTCTACAGATGCAAGAGAAGATAGCATTGCGTGAATTCATCAACGCCGGCGGCCTGGTGGTGGCCGATGCCGCCGGCGGGTCCGACGCCTTCGACAAGGCCGCCCGAACAGAACTGCTCACGCTGCTGGCCGACGCTTATCCGCAGGTGGGCACGCTTTCGAGCACGAGCGAGATCTACACCCTAGCCGGCTGGAGCATAAAGGAAGTCACCTACCGCCCTGCTGCGAGGGTGATATACGGCAACGACCGCTCGGGACGGCTAGAGGCCGTGATCGTCAACGGCCAGCCGGCGATCGTCTACAGTCGGGACGACATCACCGCGGGCCTGGTCGGCTATACCGGGGGGAACATCCGCGGCTACTCACCCGCGAGCGCCTTTGCCATTATGCGAAACCTGCTGCTTTACGCCGCCGGTCGTGAGAAACCCAAAAAACCGATCCTCAAGGGTTTTTTGGATGTACAGTGGGACCCAGTTAAACGATAGACGAGAAGTGCGTTTGCCGTTTTTCGGCCGCGGTTCAGGCGTGGGGAGCCCGTCATGTTCTATCGCGGTTTGCGGGGCTTGCCGGCGGGTGTGGCGGAGGGTTCGGATTTAACGCGGCCCATGAGACGGCGAACCAGGAGGGCCTCGCCACTGTCATTGCCTTCGACCGCGTGGCCGATGAATTGCAGTGCGTAGCCTGCGACGAAGAACCCCACGGCCAGCAGCCAACAGCCGACAATTGCCAGCGGCACCGCCAGGACGGTGGCGGGTATACCCAGCATATGGAGCCAGAAGTTTACCGGATCCTGGTGCCGGCCCATCCAGTTTTGAATCGGAGGCCACATGGTCATCACCCAATCAGACCCTTGACGCCATACATTGCCTGGTAGATGCTCGTCAACACGACGTTCAAGAAGAAGTCGAGCATAAGTATGCTCATGCAACTCGCCACGAACGCCTCTGTGCAGGCCCGCCCCACACCGGCAGCGCCAGGTTTGCAGCGGAACGCCTTATGACAGCAGATTTGCGCAATGGCCCCGCTGAACAGAAAGCTCTTTATCAGGCCCATGCTGATGTCGAACATTTCGATAGAGGCGGCGGCGTGGCTCAAGTACAGCGACTGGTTGACGCCGTAGATGCCTACACTGACGTAATATCCACCGACTATTCCCATCAGGTTTGCGTAGACAACCAGGAACGGTCCGAGGATAAGGCACGCCAGGAGTCGCGGCGCCACGAGGTGCCTGATCGGATTCGACCCCATTGCCCGCAGGGCCTCGATTTGCTCGGTGACCCTCATGGTTCCCAGTTCGGCGGTGATGGAACCGCCGACGCGTCCGGCCAGGAGCACGGCCGTCAGGACCGGACCGAGTTCCCTCAGCACCGAGAGGTTGACAACGGCCCCGAGCGGGCCTTCCAGCCCGGCGTTTTTGAATTGCACCACAGCCTGGACGGCCAGCACCATCCCGACGAACATTCCGGTGACCATAACGACCGGCAGGCTCCGCGTGCCGATCTCGTACATTTGGGCCGTCAGCAGGCGCACGAATCGCAATCGAATTCGGCTGGTCAGGATGACGAGATAGGTTTGGGCGGTGAATCGCCAGAAGTCCCCGAATAATTCCAGCCAGGCCATCGCGCCGCGCCCGAAGTTGGCCAACACTTGCATGATGGGGCTCCCTAGAAAAACTTTTCGGCGACACTGCTCTAATGACCAAGAACACGGCCCAGCGGCGTCCGGGCATGTTGCTTGGCGACTATTCCCGCCGGGCCGGTTCGGGGCACCACCTCATAGCCCATAGCGTCGGCCATTCGGTCGCGGCCGCGTACATCGAGGTAGGGCCCCACGGCGGCGGGGAAGGTCGCGTCATGGGTATTGAATCGCCGATTGTACTGAGCCGTCAGCAGTGGAACCTGTGCCCACATCGCTGGCGGCAGGTAAAGGCGTCTGCCGTCATGATCGACCACCACACGATTATTGTCGGCAAAGGTGTGGTTGAAACGTTCGGGCAATTGCGTTCGGACGGTCTGTGCGGTAAACGGCTCCATGGCCAGCGGGCCTGCCAGGTCGCTGGCGCAAGGGGCGGAGGCCGCCAGGCGAAAGTCGTCGTATTGTGCCAACTCGCGGTCGATCCCTTCGATGGTAGCAACTGCGCCGGCCAGATGGAACTCGGTGGCTAGAAGGCGCTTGCGGTCTATTGATTTCGGCAGATAGAGCGTGTCGGCTCGGCCGTTCAGCGGGCGAAGCTCGTCGGAGACGATCTTCAGGCTCCAAGCCATGCGGGCGTTGTACAGCCAGGCAAGCCGGGCATCGCTTCGGCCGGCGGAGACGTTCGCCGGCCAAGGCCGTCCCAGGTGGCGCAGCTGTCGTTGCAGCCGGGGCAGTTGCACGGCCAGGGCGGTGGCATCGATCCGATCGGCCTGGTCGACAACGGCAGCCAGCACAACGGCCAGGTCGTCGAAGGTGATCGAGCCATCTTCGGTCGCCGGGGCCTTGGCGACGGGCGTCGTGCCGGCGCCGGGCGTACATCCACCGCCGGCGACAAACAAGGCCAGCCAAACGGCAAGGCTGATGTTACCCAATAGCGATTTCATCACATTGCGTTCAGACAAGCATCAGGGTCGCCGGGGCTGGACCACCTCACCCCGGCTTGCGGGCACGGATACTTAGCTTTCGCCTATGCGGCGGCACAGACAGTCAAGGCTACCATACCGGCGTGGCGGCAAGGTTACAAGGTTGGCGCCAGTGGTGTTTGCTTAGCTGCGGGGTGGGGGCTAAACTGCGTGTTTTGACAATGGAGCCGACATGACGCGATACAGACTATTGGCCGTGGATCTGGATGGGACGGCACTGGGACCTGACCAGCGGATCAGCGACCGCACGGGTGGAGCCTTGCGTGCGGCCAAGCGAGCCGGGCTGGCGGTGTGCCTGTGCACGGGTCGCAGCGTGGCGGAGACGCTCCCCATCTGGCAGAGCTGCGGGCTGGTGGGATCGCCGGACCCGATGATCTGCATCAGCGGGGCCCTGGTCTGCGAAGGCGGCACCGGCCGAACGCTGCACATTGAGCCTATGCCCAGCTCGGCCGCGGTGACCGCCAGTGAGCTTCTCAGAGGGTTGGGGCTGTCGACTATCCTTTTGGTGGATTCGTGGCGGCAGGGTTTCGATTACTACGTGGTCGAGGGCGACGACATTGTCGCAGTGCGTGAGAAATGCCTGGCCTATCAGCAATGCACAGTTCGGACCATGCGTTCGCTGACGGACATGATCGACCTGCCGGAGATGCTCCGCCTGACCGCACTGGGAGAGGGCGGGAACGCTGACAGTGCAATGACGGCTTTGGGAAAAAGCTGCGACGGACAGTTAAGGTCGCAGAAGCTTTTCGCTCACGGCTACGGAGTGAACCTGATTGAATGTTTCGCCCATGCAACGGATAAATGGGCGGGGGTTCGATACGTAGCCCAGGGCCTGTTGGTCGGCGCCGGTGACATAGCGGCCATCGGCGACGACTTAAACGACCTTCCCATGCTTACCCGAGCCGGTCTGGGCGTGGCTATGGGCAACGCGGTGGAGGCGGTGAAACAAGCCGCTGACTTCACTACCGCCGGCAACGACCAAGATGGCGTGGCGCAGTTCATCGACCAACTGCTGGACGGGGTGTTTGATTGACCCAAACAAAAGGCGTTTTATAGCAATTTGCGAAAAGACTGTCGTATGCGAAACACGGTTTGGCCCTGAAACAGGGGCCAAACGTTCCGTTTCCGTACGTCATCTCAATCGGAAAATGCTCTA